>CBRGMJ010000136.1:0-5455 GCA_967797525.1 uncultured bacterium
AGACGATCTGCGAGGTGCGGAGTCCCGACAGGTTGGGATCGAGGCGGTCCGGATCACCCTCGACCGCATACACCAGCACCCCCCCAGGCCGTGGCGCTGCCGCCGGCGCCGCGAACACCTGTGGAGCCAGCAGCAACGCCGCTACGATCAGCAGGATCGCAAGCCTTCGGTGCATCGTCATGCCTCCTCTCGAATCTACTGCGCAAGCCACACGTCGTGCACCCACGGGAAGAACCCCGTGACGTCGAAGCGCAAATCCCGCACGCGGGCGCCGGTCAGCGACACGTTGTCCCGGTTGTGCACCGGCAGCATGTACGCACGCTCAAGGGCCAACCGGATCGCTCTAGAATACAATTGCTTCCGCACTCCCTGGTCCACCTCGGTCGCCGCCTGGTCGAGCAACCGGTCGAGTTCGGTGTCTTTGATGAACGAGAACCCGAACCCCACGGGAGGGAAGTTGCGCGAGTGCAGCGCGACCGACAGGATATCGGGATCGGTGCGCGCGGCGGGTAGGGGGCTCATGTGTGAGTCGGCCTTCCGCTGCGCCTCGTTCACCGCCAGCGCGTTCAGAATCCCAATCTTGAGGCTCACCCCGATCCGCCGCAGGTGGCTCTGCATGATCTCCGGCGGCCCGTGTTCCCATGAGTTGAGGATCACCTCGAGCCGCTGACCGCCCTTCTGCCTCACCCCGTCGGGCCCCACCCGCCATCCCGCCTCTTCGAGCAACGCCCGGGCCCGGTCGGGATCGTACTCATACATCTCGGTGCTCTTATCGTAGCCCCAGGTGATATGGCTCAGAAGCGTATACGCCGGGCGAAAGGCGCCGAAGGGCTGGAACGACTGATAGGAGGCCTTCGCGATGATCTCGCGGTCGATGCCCCAGTTCAAGGCGCGACGCACGGACAGTTCGTTGGTCGGGGGCTTCGTGGTGTTGATCGCGAACGTAAACGGAATCCCCGGAGAGAGTCCGACAATCGCCTGATATCGCTGGTCCTTGCTCAGCCGCGCAAAGTCCGGGGCCGGCACGGCCGACGCGACCTGAGTCTCTCCGGCTTCCAAGGCGGCCACTCGTGTCGAGGGCTCCGGGATGATCCGGAAGTTCACACGATCGATGTACGACCGGCCTTTGTTCTTGAAGATCGACGGCGCCCACGCGTAGTCGGGGTTGCGTTCGAGCACGATCCGGTTGTTGGGAATCCACTCGACGAACTTCAGCGACCCGGTCCCGACCGGGAAACGGCCAAAGTCCTGATTGCCCACCTTGCGGACCTGCTCGGGCGACACCATCCGGTAGAACAACGACATCGCATCCAGGAAGGGCGCCCACGCGGCCTTCAGACGGACGCGCACAGTATAGGGATCCAGGACGTCGGCCGCCTCATAGAATCCCACAGCGCAGCCGGCGCAGCGGGTCGCCAGCGCCGGGTCGTGCGTGCGATCCATGTTGAACTTGACCGCGGCCGCGTCAAACGGCGTCCCGTCGTGGAACTTCACGTCGCGCCGCAGTTTGAACGTGTAGGCCTTGCCGTCGGGTGAGACCTCCCACGACGCCGCCAGCCACGGCTTGAACGTGTTGTCGGCCGGGTCGCGCACGACCAGCGGCTCGAAGATCTGGAAGAAGACGATCTGCGAGGTGCGGAGTCCCGACAGGTTGGGATCGAGGCGGTCCGGATCGCCCTCGACCGCATACACCAGCACCCCCCCCGGCCGCGGAGCCGCCGCGGGCGCGGCGAGTGCCTGCGGCGCGAGCAGCATGACAGCCACGATCAACAGGATCCCTGGTCTTCGGCGCATGTTCGTCTCTCCTCTCGGTCTCACCCTCGGTCTCACCCCTCGGCCTTGCGCGGCACGCCCTGCAGAAACCCGCGGTACGCGCCGACCATCAGCCCGGTCGCGCCGGCGCAGATCATCCGGACGCCCTTCTTCGCCAGGGCGGCTGCCGCCGCCGGTGTCCCGGCCACGGTGCCGACGACCTTCCCGGCCCGCACCCCGCGTTCGATCGCACGATCGAGCAGCACCTCAACTGTCGGGCCGTCCGTCTTGCGTGTCGCGATGCGCGACAAACCCAGATCACCCGGCCCGATGAACAATCCGCGAATGCCAGGCACCGCCAGGATCTCGTCGAGCGCGTCGACGGCCTCGACGTCTTCGATAAGCGGCAGCACCCAGGTGGCGTCGTTGGCCGCCCGGTAGTAGTCGTCCGGCTTGCTGTACGCGGTGCCGTAGCGGGCCGCGCGACTCGAACTCAGCGCCCCACGCAACCCGGCCGGAGGGTAGAGACACGCATTGACCGCTGCCCGGGCGTCGGCGGCGCCGCGGATGTGCGGGAAGATCAGGCCGTTGGCGCCAGCGTCGAGATAGGTGTACACGCCGCGCGAATCGGCGTAGGGCACCCGGATAATGGCCGTGAGGCCCCCGCATGTGGCGGCCCGCAGGAGGTCTCCACAGGTGCGGATGTCGAGCGCGCCGTGCTCGGCGTCGATGAAGATGAAATCGAAGCCACAGGCGCCGGCCGCTTCGACGACATCGGGATCGGCCCACCCGGTAATGATCCCGTACGCGATTTCACCCGCGTCGAGCCGCTGTCGCAATCGATCTGCCTGCATGAATCCCTCCCACGCGCGAGTTGAGTTACTTTTCGATCCAGAGCCGCTCCAGGAACGCGGTCGTGTTGGTGCCCAGTGCCCCGGGCAGACGCACATAGCCTTTGACGGTGCTGCGCCCGGTCTCGGACTGCGGCCGCCAGAGGACGAAGATCCACGGCGCCTCCTGCGCCAGAATGCGCTCCGCCTCAGCGTAGATCTCCTTGCGCCGGGCCTCGGCGGTGATGCGGCGGCCTTCCTCCAACAGTTGATCCAGGCGGTCCTGTTTGAACTTCGCGCCCCGGGCATACGCTGCGCCGGTTGAGTGGAAGTACTCGAAGTAGGCATCCGGGTCGGCCCAGGGCAGGCTGAGACCATCCATCACCATCATGTAGTCACCGCTCGTCCGCTTCTGGAAGAGCACGGGGATCTCGATGAGCCGGAAGTCCACGGTGACACCCAGTGTCCGCAGCCCCGCCAAGATCACTTGCGCGGTGTCCAAGTGCACCGACAGGCCGACCGACTCGAACGTCAGGCGGAGGTCCTGCGGCCGCTGGTAGCCGGCCTCCTTCAACAATGTCAGTGCCCGCTCGGGGTCGTACTTCCACACCTTGCTCGTCTGAGGATGGTACGCCCATGAGTCCCTGCGTAGCAGGAAGCCGTCCATGGGCTGCCCCTGTCCCCCAAACGCGATGATCGCCACGGTCTGGCGGTTGATCGCGTAGTTGAGCGCCTGGCGCACCTTTGGGTTGTTGAGCGGGGCGCGGTTGGGGTTGAGCCGCACGAAGTTGAAGACGTCATAGCCACGGTAGACACGGTAGCCCCGCTCCCGGAAGAAGAACTCGGTGTCCTGCCAGGGCAGGTACTCAATGAAATCCACGTGCCCGCTCTTCAGGGCGTTGACCCGCGCCCGATCGTCCTGGATGGGCACCAGTTCGACGCGATCCAGGCACGGCGGATTCCAGACTCTCGGATTGCGCTCGAGCACGTACTTCACGCTCGGCTCGTAACTCGTGAGGCGGAACGGCCCGGTGCCGTTCATTGCCTTTTTGAAGTCGCCGCCGCCGTCTGCCCACTTCTGGCTGACGACGTACATCTCGCGGCCGGCCAGCAGCTCGAGGAAGGTCGCGCTCGGCTGCTTGAGCCGGACTTCAACGCTATTCTGGTCTGGCGTCCTGATGCTATCGACCAGGTCCTCCACGTCGCGCTGCCGCGTGGCTTTCGTGTTGGGATCCCGCACACGCTGGAAGGTGTAGGCCACGTCGGCGGATGTGAAGGGCGTCCCGTCGTGAAATGTCACGTTGCGCCGCAGCTTGAACACGTAGACATTGGGTTGCGGCTGTGTCCACGATTCGGCCAGCGCGGGACCGACGCCGCCCTTGGCGTCATACTCGACCAAGCTGTCGTAGACGTTGCCCTGCAGTGACGAGCTCGTGGCTCCGTAGTTGATATGCGGGTCGAGCCCAATAGGATCGCGGTGGATCGCGAACTTCAGTTGCCCGCCGCGGACCGCACAGGGGCCCGAGGACGCCGGCTGTCCAAACGTCGGTGGGCTCAGAAGGGCCGCGATCAGCGCGACCATCAGGCCCAGCACCCGTGGAGACATCGCGACACTCCCTCCTCCCCCGATCACGCGTCTCGGCCTAGTCATTTCTCGATCCAGATGCGTTCGAAGAATCCTACCGTGGCCGTCCCCAGCACGCCGGGCAACCGCGTGTAGCCCTTGATGGTGCTCCGGCTGACCTCGGCCTGCGGCCGCCACAGCGCAAAGATCCAAGGGGCCTCCTGGAACAGAATGCGCTCCGCATCGTTATAGATGGCCTTCCGCTTCGCCTGATCCGTCGTGCGCCGGCCTTCGTCCAGCAGTTGATCCAGCCGGTCGCTCTTGAACTTCACGGCCGCGGCGTGCTGCGTGCCCGTAGAGTGGAAATACGGATAGTACGCATCAGGATCCGACCACGGCGGGCTGAGACCGTCCTGGACCATCATGTAGTCGCCGCTTGCGCGTTTTTGCAGCAACACCGCCAATTCGATGACCCGAAAATCCACCTGGATGCCCAGCGAGCGGAGTTGTTGGAGGATCACCTGCGCGGTGTCCAGGTGGACCGACAGCGGCGTGGACTCAAACGACAACCTCAGGTCCTGCGGCTGGACGCCGGCCTCGCGTAGCAGCGCGACGGCGCGGTCGGGATCGTACTTCCACACCTTGCTCGTCTGCGGATTGAAGGCCCACGAATCCTGACGGATCAGGAACCCGTCCATCGGCTGGGCCTGGCCGCCAAATGCGATGATGCCGACCGATTGTCGGTTGATGGCGAAGTTGAGCGCTTGACGCACCTTTGGATTGTTCAGCGGCGGGCGGTTGGTATTGAGACGCACGATGTTAAAGAGCTCTCGCCCACGGTAGACGGTGTAGCCGCGCTCGCGGAAGAAGTACTCCACGTCCTGCCAGGGCAGGTACTCGATCAGATCCACCTGCCCGCTCTTGAGGGCGTTGACGCGGGCGCGGTCGTCCTGGTTGGTGTACATTTCCACGCGATCCACACACGGCGGGTTCCACGCGGTCGGGTTTCGCTCGAGGATGTAGCGGACCCCGAACTCATAACTTGTGAGCCGGAAGGGGCCGGTCCCAATGGCGGTCTTACGAACATCACCGCCGCCCTCGCTCCATCGCTTGCTGATAATGTACATCTCGGGCCGCGCCAACATGTCGAGGAACGTCGCGCTGGGGCTCTTGAGCCTCAACTCAACGGTGTACGGGTCCGGTGCGGTCGCGTTCTCCAACAGCGTCTCCAGATCGCGCTGGCGGTAGGCGTGGGTGTTGGGATCGCGAATCCGCTGCAACGAGTAGAGCACATCAGCCGCGGTGAACG
>CBRGMJ010000137.1:0-5424 GCA_967797525.1 uncultured bacterium
GGACGTGTTCGACCGGACGGGGTCGGTAGACCTTCCGCCGTTGCCGCCGTGGAAGGCGTTGCACTGGCGGGCCCTGATCGACACTCAGACCGGCGCGGTGCTGTACCTGCGCGCCTTTGTGACGTCAGCCTTCGGCAACATCTTCCGCGCCGATCCGTTCACACTGACGGGTGACGCCACGATCACACCCTGCTCGCCCGGCACGACCCTCGACCCGCTCACCGACGTTGTGACGCTGCCGGGTCTGACGCCGCCGGCCGCGGGAGATCCTCAGGCGCTCGCAGGAGAGTACGTCACGCTCGGCGAGCTGTCCACACCGACCATCGCGGCGCCAACCGCGGCGCTGCCGGCCGGCAACTTCTCGTACTCTGCCGTGACAGACAACTTCGGCGCCGTCAACGTCTACTACCATTGCGACGGGCTCTTCCGGATGATGGCCGGCATGGGTTTCGACATGGCGGCCTACTGGCCGGATACCACGTTCCCCATCACCGTGGATCATCGCGATGCCTCGCTGGGCACCGTCAACGCGCGGGGCTATGGGAATGCCGCGGGTAACGGCGCCGGGGGCATGGGATACAACCTCGCCCAGGCGGGATGCCCGGTCGGGATCGGGGCCGACCTCCGGGTCGTGCTGCACGAGTTCTCTCACGAACTGCTCTACGAACATGTCAACATCTGGTACTTCGGCTTCGCGCACAGCGCGGGCGACAGCCTGGGCGTGATTTTGCTCGACCCGGATTCACAGGCACCCGACCGATTCAACACGTTCCCCTGGATCACCGCCATCGTGCGGCGCCACGATCGCGACGTCACCGCCGGATGGGCCTGGGGGGGAACGAACGATGACACGCAGTACTCGAGCGAGCAGATCCTGTCGACGACGCTCTTCCGTCTCTACAGGTCGACGGGCGGCGATTCGTCCAACGTCGACAAGCGCCGCTTCGCGGCGCGCCATGCCGCCTACCTGATCATCGCGGGCATCGGGCTGCTCACGGCGACCACCACGGACCCAGATGTGTACGTCACGGCGATGATGGACGCCGACACGGGCACCACCGAGTTCGAGGGCGTGGCCGGCGGCACCGTGCACAAGGTCATCCGGTGGGCCTTCGAAAAGCAGGGGCTCTACCAGCCGGCGGGCGCGCCGACCCCGGTCGTCTCCGAGGGCGACCCGCCCGATGTCGACGTCTACATCGACGACGGCCGCAACGGCGAATACCAGTACCTCGGCAACTTCTGGAACACCACGGCCATCTGGAACCGGCTGACGGCGGCCGGTGGTACCGAAGTCGATCACGAGACGCCGGTCGTCGGCGTCACGAACTACTTGTACGTGCGCGTGAAGAACCGCGGCACCCAGACGGCGAACAACGTCGTCGTCCGAGCGTATCATTGCATCCCGGCCACTGGTCTGGTCTGGCCCGACGACTGGCAGGCGGCGACGACCGCCTCGCTCAGCGTCGCCTCTATCCCTTCCGGAGGCGACGCCATCGTCGGCCCGTTCGAGTGGACACCCGAAGTGGTGGGACACGAATGCCTCCTCGCGGCCGTATCGGCGGACGGCGACCTGAGCAACATCGACCCTGCCTCCGCGTTGCCATCGGCCACAGGCCCGAGCCCTCACTGGCACCTCGTGCCGTTCGATAACAACATTGCGCAGCGCAACGTGGCGCCGGTACCGGGCGGCGGTGGCGCCTCCGGTCTGGCCGCGGCGTTCAAGCGCCGGCGCTTCTGGGCGCGGAACCCCTACAAACGCCCGGTGCGTTACAAGCTGGAAGTGGCGATGCCCGACTTCCTCCGTCGCCGCGGGTGGGAGCTGCAGTTCAACAACCCCGGCGGGGCGTCGTTCACGCTGGGCCCACGGGACAACCGTGAGATCGTCATCAGCCTCTCGCCCGGGCAGGACTTCACGCCGGCCGAGGTCGAAGCCGCCGGCCGCGCGGCGGTCATCGATATCCACGCGCTGATCGACAACATCCCCATCGGCGGCATGAGTTACGCGATCGACCCAAAACTCAAGACACCGCCTGCCGAGCGGCCCACCGGAGACGGCGGGCCCGACTGTGGCGATGCGGCGAAGACGCTGCTCGACTGTCTGGGTCTGCCCCACGACCATGTGAAGGACGTGCGCGTCAAGAAGATCACGGTCGATATCACGTTCAAGGAGGACTGCTGAGGCCTGTAACCCCACCTCTAGGCCCCCGATCTACCGGGTGGAGGTGGGATGCGCGTGGCTGGGACCCGGAAGATCATACTGATCTGCCTACTGGTCGGGCTGCTGTCGGGCGCACGGACGGACGCGGGCGCGCCGGGCCCAGTCGCCGAGATTCGGGCCTCTACGTTAAGCGCCGTGATCCACAGTGCTTTTGCAGTAACACAGATCCGCCTCCATAACCTGGGGCGTGAGCACGCAGCAGGCCCCTACCTCACCTGGCACGAGCCGAATGCCTCCTTCGTTCGGCTCGGTCCGCTCGCGAGCGGCGCGGAGGCGCGGTTCACGGTCCCAGAGTATGTTGTCAACGCCGGCCCGCACGGGACCCTGAAGTACTACGTCAACGAGATCACCGTGCGCTCGATGCGCGCAGACTGGCAAGACGCGGGATTCCGGCTGGTCTTCCGCCTCGAGAGCGTGGGCGCGGGATTGAAAGGCTATCACACGGCACTAGGCACATCGCGTCGGGACATCGGCGCACCGGACCTCGCGCTCAAAGAGATGCGCATCAACACCGTCCTCCCACCCGCCGAACGAGCACAGAGCATCTCGTATGAGCCCGTGCGGGTCGACTTCGGCGCCGAGGTCGCGGCGGCCCGCGCCTGCCAGCACAAGGGCGTGGATTTGTGCGCCGAATTGCGCCGCTTCCGGACCCGCCTGAGAGAACTCGTCGAGAGAGAACTCGCCGCAGCCTTGAACCGTGAAGAGACGCGCGACCGGGTGGGTGATGCGGTCCGCGTGCGCCTACCAGAGTTGATGCGGGGTGCAAAGGTGAGAAACTTCGGGGCCGTGACGGGGGTGACGATGTCAGGCGACGTCCTGGCGATCACCTACACGCCGAGGTAGAATCGAGTCCGAGAAGGAGTCCTTGATGACGTCCATTCGCGCGGTCGTCTTCGACTTGGGTGGCACGCTCGAGGACATCCACTACGACGACGCCCTCAGGCTGGAGGCCGCCCGCGGCGTCCGCGCGCTCATGATCGAGCAGGGTCTCGACCCGGGCCTGACCGCAGCCGAGCTTCATGACGCGATCCGGTCAGGGCTGGAAGCGTATCAGCATCTGCGCGAGAGCACCAACGTCGAACTTCCGCCCGAGCGGGTCTGGCTCGAGTATGTCTTTGCGGGCCGCGGGCTGCCGGCCGATCGCCTGACGGCGGCCGCTGAGGATTTGATGCTCCACTACGAAAACCATGCGTTCAAACGCACGCTGAAGCCGGAGGCGCCCCTGGTGCTGGCGGCGCTGCACGGCGCCGGTCAGAGGCTCGCCGTGATCTCGAACATCGTCAGCCGGAGCCTGGTCCCGCGCAATCTTGAGGCGTACGGGCTGGCGCACTACTTCAACCCCATTGTCACCAGCGTGGGGATGGGGATTCGCAAGCCGCATCCTCGCATCTTCATCGAAACGGCGCGCCAGATGCACCTTCCGCCGGCCGCGTGCGCCTACGTCGGCGACACGATCTCCCGCGACGTCGCCGGCGCGCAACGGGCGGGCTACGGGATGACGATCCAGATCCCGTCATTCCTGACGGCGCGGTCGGACAAAGACACCGACGTCGAGCGCCCTACCGCGGTGATCCGGCATCTCGGCGAGATTCTCCCGCTCATCGCTGCCTTCAACAGGGTCTGACGAGCAGGTCTTGAATTCTAGAGTCATGTCAACCGTTCGCGACGGCACCACACAGGCGACGCGGTATCAAAACTTCATCGGCGGCGAATGGCGCCCGCCGGCCTCCGGACAGTTCTTCGAAGATCGCAACCCCGCCGAGACGTCGAAGGTCGTCGCGCTCTTCCCGCAGAGCTCGGCCGACGACGCCCGGGCGGCGGTCGATGCGGCCGTACGTGCGTCCGAGACCTGGAGCCGTGAACTCCCGCCGAAACGCGGCGCCGTGCTCTACAAGGCTGCCGACATTATTCGCGGCCGCCTCGACACGATCACCCGTGACTTCGTGCTCGAAGACGGCAAACCCATCAAGGAGGCCCGCGGCGAAGTGCTGCGAGCGGCCGACATCTTCGAGTACTTCGCCGGCGAGGGCTCGCGTCTGGGCGGTGACACGCTGCCGTCCGGCCGGCCGGGTGTCTTCCTCTATACGCTGCGGCGACCGCTGGGGGTGGTCGCCATCATCACGCCGTGGAACTTCCCCGTCGCGATCCCAGCGTGGAAGTTGGCGCCGGCGCTGATTTGCGGCAACACGGCGGTGTTGAAGCCCGCCTCGCAGGCGCCGCTGTCCCTCTGGCATCTCGTCAAGGCGCTCGAAGACGCCGGTCTGCCGGCGGGCGTAGTGAATCTGGTCAGCGGTCCGGGCTCGATCGTGGGCAACGCGCTGATCGAGCACCCGGCGGTGCGGGGGATCTCGTTCACCGGGTCGACGGAGATCGGCACGCGCGTCTACCAATTTGGATCGCAGCGCACGGCCCGCGTGCAGTGCGAGATGGGCGGCAAGAATCCTCTGGTGGTTCTGGCCGACGCGAACCTCGATCTCGCGGTCCGGCTGATCCTCGAAGGCGCCTTCAGCAACGCCGGGCAGAAGTGCACGGCGACGAGCCGGGTGATCGTCGAGCGATCGGTGCTTGATGCGCTCACCTCCCGCCTGGTCGAGGCGACGAAAGCGCTCGCAGTGGGCAACCCGCTGGATGAAAACACGTTTGTCGGACCGGTGATCGACGAGCCGGCGATGACGAAAATCCTGGAGTACATCACCATCGGCCGGCAGGAAGGCGCGGAGTTGTTGTGCGGCGGCCGGCGGCTCACCGAGCGAGGGCTCGATCAAGGCTACTTCATCGCGCCTACCGTGTTCGGCCGCGTGCGTCCCGAGATGCGCATCGCGCAGGAAGAGATCTTCGGCCCCGTCGTGGGGCTCATGGCGGCCGCGGATTTCGACGACGCCGTGCGGCTCGCCAACGAGACGCACTTTGGTCTGTCGGCGGGCATCGTGACCGGCAGCCTGGAGAAGGCGCACGCCTTCACCGAGCGAATCGAGGCGGGTCTGGTGATGGTCAATCTGCCGACGGCAGGCGTCGAGTACCAGGCGCCGTTTGGCGGCACGAAGGCGTCGGGCACGGCCTTCAAGGAACAGGGACAGGCGGCGCTCGCCTTCTACACGGACGTCCGAACGGTCGCGATGCGGCCGTCGATGGTCTGACGCCGGAGGGCGGCGCGACCGGCGTTGCTACCGAATGAAGCGGTCGAGCGCCTCTTTGAGATCCGCGAC
>CBRGMJ010000138.1:0-5418 GCA_967797525.1 uncultured bacterium
TACGCGCGCAGGCCGATCGGCGCCGGCCCGTTCCGACTGACCGAGTGGCGCGAGCGCGAGAGCATGACGTTCCAGGCGTTTCCTGAATACTGGGGCGGCCGGCCCACGGTCGAGCGCGTCATCCTGCGCTTGATCCCCGAACCCGCGACCGTCATGGCCGAGGTGCGGGCCGGCAATATCGACGCGGGGCAGGTATTGCCCGATGAGTTCGAGTCGTTCCAGCGCAACCAGCAGTTGCAGACGCTCAAGATGCCGGGTGACGTCAGTTTCTGGTTCTCGTTCAATCACCAGCACCCGTTCTTCTCGGACGTGCGGGTGCGGCGGGCCTTCTATCACGCCCTCGATCGCGAGTTGATGGTGCGCACGCTGCAAAAGGGGTTTGGGCGCGTCGTCAACAGCCCGACCCATCCCGCCTTGTGGCAACACAACGCGGGGATCAAAGGTTACCCCTACGATCCGGCGCGCGCCCGTCAGTTGTTGAGTGAGGCGGGGTTCACGGCCGGTCCCGGCGGCATCCTGCAGCGCGATGGGCGCCCGTTCCGCGCTCGCTTCACGTTCCTCTCCGAGAAGCGCTACCTGGATCAGGGGCTGATGATCCAGCAGTTCATGCGGCAGGTCGGCGTCGATCTCGTCCTGGAACCGCTGGAGCGGGGCGACTTCTTCGGACGGTTCTTCTCGCCCGCCAACTCGGCCAACATCGAGGTGGTCGGTCTGGCCTGGTTCAACTTGCTGCTGCCGGTGCAGTTCGAATTCGAGTCGAACTTCAAGGGCACCGGGGCCTTCTCAGGCATCTTCCAGTACACCAATCCCGAGATCGACGGTCTGCTGAACCAGACGAGCACCGCTGTTGATCGCGGGGCGCTGAGGACCCTCTACTATCGGGTTCAGGAAGTCATCATCCAGGACGTGCCGCGTGTGATGACGTTCCGGCCCGACGAGCTGTGGGCCGTGCAGAAGCGCGTCAAGACCCCGGAGGTGAAGTCGCTGGCGGAGTTCTTCCGGTCGATTGGCCGGTGGGAGGTGCGCTAGCCGCAGAGAGCATGGGACGGTATCTGGCCCGCCGGCTCCTCCAGGCGGTGCCCGTCCTGCTGGGCGTCACCGTTATTACGTTTGGGATGCTGGTCGCGGCGCCGGGCGATCCAATCCGGCTGCTCGTGTCGCCCGAGCAACTGGGGTACGCTGACATCAACGTCCTGCGGGCTGAGTTGGGGCTCGATCGCCCGTTGCCGATGCAGTTCGTCTCGATCATTCGCGACCTGGCCGCCGGCAAGCTGCGCTCGTTCCGCGAGCGGCGCCCCGTCACCGAGATGGTTGGCGAGGCGTTGGTGCCGACGATCATCCTGGCCACGTTGGCGATCGCGCTTGCGGTGGGGCTCTCGCTGCCGATCGCGCTGGCGTCGGCCCTGCGCCCGTACACCCCACTCGATCACGGGGTCACGGTCTTCTCCCTGCTGGGCATTTCGGTGCCGGGGTTTTGGTTTGCCCTGGTCTTGATCTTCAGTCTCACGGACCGGCTGGGGTGGCTGCCCGCCAGCGGCATCCGCCCGGTGGGGACGCCCGGGTACCCGCTGGTCGAGATCTGGCCGCACCTGGTCATGCCAACCGCCGTGCTGTGTCTGTCGATCGTGCCGTTCCTGGTTCGGTACGCGCGGTCGTCGATGCTGGAGACGCTGACCCAAGAATTCGTCCTCGTGGCACGGAGTAAAGGGTTACACGAAAGCCGCGTCATGCTGCGCCATGTCTTGCGCAACTCGCTAATCCCGGTCGTCACCATCATCGGCCTGCTGATCCCGTTTCTCCTGAGCGGATCGGTGATCGTCGAGACGATCTTCGCGATCCCAGGGGTCGGCCGGCTGGCCGTGCAGGGCGCGCTCAGCCGTGACTATCCGGTGGTGATGACGATGACAGTCCTGGCGGCTGTGCTCGTCATCATCAGCAACGTGTTGACCGACGCGTCGTACGCGTTGCTGGATCCGCGCATCCGGTACGATTGAGCGTGATCCCGTGAGTGTCCGCAGCGAGGCGACGAGTACCGGAGCGGTCCAGATCGTGCCCCCGGCGCCGCGGCAGCGGGCGTTTCAGCGCTTTCTGCGCAACCGGCGGGCGGCAGCCGGCGGCGTGATCCTGTGTCTGTTCGGGCTGATGGCGGTGATGGCGCCCAGTCTGGCGCCGCGCCTTCCGGATGCGGCAGACTTCGAGCGCCGGCTGATCGGGCCAGGCACCGGGCATCTGCTCGGCACCGATCACCTTGGGCGCGACGTCTTGAGCCGGGTCGTGTGGGCGTCACGCACGTCGCTCAGCATCGGGCTCCTCTCCACGCTGATTGCCGTCATCCTGGGAATCATCATTGGCGCGCTCGCGGGGTTCTTTGGGCGGTTCATCGACGTCGCCCTGATGCGCTTTACTGACATGATGCTCGCCTTCCCGCTGTTTTTCATCGCCGTGATGTTTCTGGCGGTCTTCGGCCCCGGTGTGCCCGGGCTGATCTTCATCGTGGGTGTGACGTCGTGGCCGCCGACGGCCCGGCTGGTGAGGGCGGAGTTCCTGCGCATCAAACAACTGGAGTTCATCACGGCAGCCCGGGCGCTCGGCGGTTCGAGCGCCCGCATCATGGTCCGCCACGTGCTACCCAACGTGGTGGCGGTGATCGTCATCTCGGTGACGCTGCGCGTCGGGCTCAGCATCCTGGCCGAGGCGGGTCTCTCGTATCTGGGTCTCGGGGTGCAGCCGCCCACGCCGTCGTGGGGCAACATCGTCGCCGACGGCCGCGAGTATCTCCGGGCGGCGTGGTGGATCTCGCTGTTTCCGGGCGCCTTCGTCTTTCTGTCGGTCATGGCGCTGAACCTGGTCGGGGATGGGCTGCGCGACGCCTTCGACCCGCGCATGAAGATCTAGCGGGAGGCGGATATGGATCTCTACCAAATGATGCGCGCCCCGGCGTATCATCGCTGGCTGGGTGTCGAACTCGTCAGCGCCAGTGGGGGAGAGGTCGAAGTGCGCCTGCCGTATCGCGAGGAGTTTCTTGGGGATGAGGCCGGGACAAACATCCACGGCGGCATCATCGCGGCGCTGGCGGATATCGCCGGCTGTTTCGCCGTGATCAGCGCCGTCGGTCGCGACGTCCCGACGATCGACATCCGGCTCGACTATCTCCGTATGGCGCCGCCGGGCGAGGCGCTGGTCGCCCAGGCCCGGGCGGTGAAGACCGGGCGCACGATCGGGCTCGCCGATGTCGAAGTGCGTCTGGGCTCGGGCCGCTTGGTCGCGGTCGCGCGGGCCACGTTCATGACCAGCGGCCCGGGACGCGAGGCGTTGACCGAGAGGAGCACGTGATGCGCGCCGCGGTGATCCACGAGCACGGTGGGCTCGATGTGCTACACATCGAGGACGTCCCCGCGCCGTCGCCCGGTCCGGGCGAGATCCTGGTGGCGGTTAAGGCGTGCGGGCTCAACTATCTGGACATCTTTGTCCGGCGGGGCATGCCTGGGCTTCCGGTGACGTTTCCCCGCATTACCGGCGGTGTCAGTGCCGGCGTGGTGGCAGATATGGGGGCGGGGGTGAAGGGCGTCGCGCTCGGGCAGCGCGTCCTGCTCGATCCCGCGATCGAACTGCCCGACGGCCACGCCGGCGCGCTTGGAGAGCACACCAACGGCGGTCTCGCCGAACGCATCGTGGTGCCCGCCGAGAAGGCGATCCCGCTGCCCGATGAGGTCTCGTTCGAGCAGGCCGCGGCGCTGCCCATCGCCTATGGCACGGCACATCGCATGATGGTCCATCGCGGCAAGATCACCGCCGGCGAGCACGTGCTGATTCTCGGCGCGAGTGGGGGCGTGGGCACTGCCTGTGTGCAAATTGCCAAGCTGTATGGGTGCACGGTCTACGCGGCGGCGAGCAGCGCTGAAAAACTCGGGCGTCTCAAGGATCTGGGCGCCGATGTCCTGTTGAACTAGGCGCAAGATCCAGAGTTCCAGCGCCTTGCCCGCCGCTTGACCGGCGGGCAAGGCGTGGATGTCATTGTGAACTACACAGGCGGCGAGACCTGGGTGCGCAGCCTGAAGGCGCTGCGACACGGCGGGCGCCTGCTCACCTGCGGCGCCACAGCCGGGTACGATCCGCCGACGGATATCCGGTACATCTGGACCCGAGAGCTGATGATCATCGGCTCAGACGGCTGGCGGCGGGACGATCTGCTCTTCCTGGTCGAGGCGTTGCGCACGAAACAGATGGTGGCGGTCATCGATCGCGTGTTGCCGCTCGACCAGATCGCCGAAGGTCATCGCCTGTTGGAGGATCGCCAGGTCTTCGGCAAGGTGATCATCACCCCATGACGCACGACAACTTCGGCGACCTGTTTTGGAAGGCCGCGGCGCTCTCCCCCGACAAGAGCGCGATCGAGCAAGACGACCTCACGCTGACATACGGCGCGCTGGAACACCGGACGCAGCGCGCGGCCGGTCTCTTGCGACGCCTCGGTGTCGTCACCGGCCACAAGGTTCTCCTCATGTTGCCGAACGACTACCGGCTCCCCGAGTGTTTCTTTGGCGCGTTGCGGGCCGGCGCGACCGTGGTGCCCGCCAACATCAGGCTCGGGGCCGAGGCGCTGGCGTATGTGGCCGCGCACAGCGAGGCCTGCGTGATGATCGCGCATGGTGAGGTGCGCGAGAAGGCCGAGCAGGTGATCGCGCAGGTCCCCGCGATCCGCCACACGCTGATGATGGACGGCCGCCTGCCGGGCGCCGACTCCTATGACGATCGGCTAGCGGATTCGCCGGCCGGCTTCGCCACGAGCCCCGCGGACCCCCACGGCCCCGCGCTGCTCATGTATACGTCAGGATCGACTGGGCGGCCCAAAGGATGCCTGCTGAGCCACGCCAGCCAGTGGTGGCAGGCGCGGTCGGCGGCGCGCACGATGATGCTCGACGAACGGGACAAGGCGCTCGTGATGGGCCCGCTGTACCACGCGAACGCCCTGTGGGTGTGCCTGCTGCCGATGCTCTACCTCGGCGGCAGCCTGACGATCCTAGCAGAGTTCGACCCGCCGACCGTCTTGGCGGCGATCGATCGATACCGGCCGACGTACACGTCGGGCACGCCGTCGATGTTTAGCCTGCTGCTGGCGCAGCGCGATGCGCTCGCGCGATGCGACGTGTCTTCGATCCGGTTGATGCTCTGTGGATCGGCGCCGGTGCCCGAGGAGCTCATGGCAGCATTGATCGAGCGGTTCAAGTGCGATGTCGTCGAAGGGTATGGGTTGACGGAAGGCGGCGCGAACGTCGTCTCCCCCCGGTGGGGCATAAAGAAGTTGGGGAGTACGGGTCTACCGGTTCCGGACGTGGAGCTCCGCGTTGTCGATCTCGACGATGCCGTGCGTGACTGCGCGCCCGGCGAAGTCGGCGAGCTGTGGACGAGGTCCCCGGC
>CBRGMJ010000139.1:0-5393 GCA_967797525.1 uncultured bacterium
GAGCGTTTTATCATGGACCCTATGCTCAACGTCGTGGGAATAGCCGGAGGATACACTGGGCCGGGGATCTTCACGACCCTGCCGATGCGCGCACTAGCCAAGCTGGACATCCGCTTCCCACCCGACCTTCGCTCTGCCGAGATTCTCTCGCTGCTCCGCGCCCATCTCGACGCCCGCGGCTTTCGAGAAGTCGAGATCCGTCGCGTCGGCGGCTACGAATGGAGTCGTACGTCGCCCGATGACCCTCTGATGATCGCTGCGGCTCGGGCCGCCAGTATCCATGGCTTCGAGTACTTCCGGTGGCCCACCCACGCTGCGGTCAACACCTGCAGCCTCTTCAATCAGCCGCCTCTGAGCCTGCCGGTCAGTTTTGCCGGCGCCGGGCACGGGGGACGATGGCACCAGCCGGACGAGTACTGCACGGTAGACGGCCTGCGCGATGCGATGAAGTACGCTCTGACGTTCATTCACGAATGGGCGGCGCTCGGTAGTGTCCCGCGTCGAACGCAGCGAGCGCGGCAGACCGACGTCGCTAAGGGAGGTGCGTGACGGTGGGACCGGCTGTGGCCCGACCCTTTGATAACGTGACCCTGAGCCAGCGGGTACGCGATCACCTGCGCGGTGAGATCCTGTCCAACCGGCTGTCGCCTGGGACCCACCTGCAGGAAGAGGTCGTCGCCGAGCAGTTGGGCATCAGCCGCGCGCCGGTGCGCGAAGCGCTGCGATTGCTGGCGGCCGAGGATCTGGTCGCCATCGCCCCGCGGCGTGGTGCCGTCGTGAAGTCACTCTCGCCCCTGGAGTTCCTGGCCGCGTACCAGGTGCGCGAGGCGTTGGAGATGCTGGCGATCCGGCTGGCTGTGCCGCGGTTTACGAGCGACGATATCCAGTCGCTGCGCGCGCTGCACCGGCAGATGTCGGCGCTGGCCGAGCGCGGCGACATCGAAGGCTTTTTCCAGGCCAACGCGGCCTTTCACGCCCTGATCCTGGAGCGGTCCGGCAACGACCGGCTGGACGCGATCTACAGGCAGTTGATGAACCAGATGCGACGGTACCGGATGCGCTCGCTATCGCTCCGCGGCGGCATCGAGCGCTCGTTGATGGAACACGCGGCCATCATCGACGCGGTGGAACGCCGCGATACTCAGGCGGCGGTGGGACTGCTCAGCGAGCATATCCAGGTGCCCCAGCGGATTCTTCAGACGTCACCGGAAGAAGAGCTGGTCCAGGCGGGAGGACACTGATCGTGGCCCAGCCGGTGCCGCACTTCGGCGTGAACCTGAACAACCGCGAGCCGCTCCTCGCGCCGCAGTACGACATCCCCGCGTTGATCGATCTCTCGTCCGTGGCCGAGGAGGCGGGGTTCGAGTCGGTGTGGGTGGGGGACAGTCTGTTCTCGAAGCCCCGCTACGAGCCCATCTCGCTGCTCGCCGCGATCTCGCAGCGAACAAAACGCGTGGGCTTGGGAACGGCGTGTCTGGTCTCGGCGACGCGCAACCCGCTGTATCTGGCGCTCGAATGGGCGACGCTAGACGTCATCTCCGGCGGGCGCACCATCCTGGGCGCCTGCATGGGCAATCCCGAAGAAGGCGTGCGGCGTGAGTATCGTGCGCTGGGGCTGGACTTCAGCAAGCGTGCCGCGATCTTCGAGGAAGGGCTGCACGTGCTCCGAGCGCTGTGGACCGAGGGGCGCGTGGATCTCCGGGGGCGCTTCTTCGAGTACGACAACATCAGTTTCTCCTCCGGGGTCGAGATGGGCCCGTTGATGCCCATCCAGCAGCCGCCGCCGATCTGGATCGTCAGCAATCCGCGTCTAATCCGTGGCGTCGAAGAAGAGACGGTCGCGCGCGTCATCGATCGCTCGGCGGCCCGCATCGTCCGATACGGCGACGGGTGGATGACCTGCTGCCGGGCGCGTCATCCGGAAGAGCTCTCGGGGCAACTGGCGCACATCCACGACGCGTCACGCGCGGCCGGCAAACGCCCGGCCGACATCGCGGTAGCCTACCAGGTGACCATGAACATCGCCGACAGCGAGGCCGAAGCCCAGCGCGGGATGGATGAGTACATCACGCAATACTACCCTGAGCTCAGCAAAGCGGTCGACCTCAGCGAGTGGGGACCGGTCGGCACGCCCGATCAGATCGGCCGGTGGATCGACGAGTTTGCGCGCGCGGGGGTCACATACTTCATTTGCCGGTTCGGCGCGCTCGATCAGTTCGGTCAGGTGACGCGGTTTGCCAGAGACGTACTGCCCAGGTTCGCGGGTGCGGGCCTGCGCTGACGGGAGGGATGAGGGATGGCGGTATCGACATCGACGTTGCGGCGCGACGCCGATCTTGTCGTGGGCACCTGCATGTCCGTCGAGAAAGGCGACGTCGTGACGATCATTACCGATGATGCGCACGTCGGCGAAGCCGGCGCGCTGGCCGCGTCTGTGCTGGGCCGCGGCGGGTTCCCCGTCATCATGAACAACGAGGCGCAGGTGCAGCGCGGGATGCAGGACATGCGATTCCCGATGGCGCCGCCGCGCAACCTGCACCAGGCGATGATTTCGTCTGATGAAGTCATCATCATCACCAACCTCGAGTGGGCGAATCGCTTTGCCCACGTGTCCGCCGTGAAAGAGTCGTGCGCGAACATGGCCAAGATCGCCTCGGTCGAGGAAGGCATCGGAACTTGGAGCCTCAGCGAGCAGGATATCCAGGCGGCCACCGGGCGGGCGCGTGATGCCATCAAGGCGCTGTCCGGGGCCACGCGGTGTCGTGTGACGTCGGCAAAGGGCACCGACGTCACGGTGTGCATCGAAAACCGGCCCGCGCTCGAAGTCACGCCGATCAAACACCGCGGTCAGATGATGGGCCCGGTGCCGTTGTGGGCCGAGGTGGCGTTTGCCGCGGTGGAGGATCAGACGGCGGGCCGCGTGGTGGTCGACGGCGTCATGCTGGGCGTGGGGCTGAAGGGGCAGGTGAAGGAGCAGATCGTCTGGACGATCAAGGGCGGGCGTGCGGTCTCGATCGAAGGCGGCGCTGAAGCCAAACGATTGAAAGAAGTCATCAGCGGCGTGGACGGCGCCGACGTGATCGGCGAATTTGCGTTTGGCACATCTACCAAGTCGCCGTTCGGGTCGCCGTCCGAAAAGGGCCGCCTGGGGACCGTCCACTTCGCGCTGGGTGACAATCACAACGCCTATCCGGGCGGCAAGAACGTGAGCACGCTGCACCTGGACGGCAACATCCTCGACGCGACGCTGCAGGTTCTCGACACGGGCCGGTACATCGTGAAGGATGGGAAGTGGGCGCTGTGAGCGGGATGAACTGGCCATACCTCACGATGGCCTCTGGGCCGGGCGACGTTACCGATCGGACGTTGCGCGACCAGGTCCGGCAGGTGACCTATCATTATGATCCCAAGTTCATCGAGCTGTTTTCGCGGACCACGGATCTGGCCAAAGCCGTCTTTCGGACGGGTAACGACGTGGTCATCATGCAGGGGGAAGTTGTGCTGGGCATGGAGGCTGCCGTCGCCTCGCTGATCTCCCGCGGCGATCGCGTCCTTGCGCTGGTCTCGGGCATCTACGGCCAATCGTTCCAGGCGCTCTGCGAGCGATTTGGGGCCGAGGTGATCCCGCTCGAAGTGCCGCCGAACGAGGTTGTGAATCCCGATGCGGTCCGTGCGGCGTTCCGCCGGTATCCGAACGTCCGATTCCTGACCGTGGTGCATAGCGAGATGCCATCCGGCACGCTCAACCCGGTCGAGTACATCTGCCCGATCGCTCGCGAGTTTGGCGCGATCTCCATCGTCGATGCCTCCGCGGGGCTCGGCGGCGAGCCTTTCCAGACCGACGACTGGGCGGTCGATGTGGCCATCGCCGGACCGCAGAAGTGTCTCGGCGGCGTGCCGGGGCTCGCGATCCTGGCCGTCAGCCCCGCCGCCTGGGACGCGATGGACCGGCGCACCCCGCCGCTGCGCGACAGCTACCTCTCCGTCTTGGATTGGCGGGAGAGCTGGATTCGCAATCGGCGGTTTCCGTACACAATCTCGATTAGTCTGATCTACGCGCTCGAATCGGTACTGTCGCAGGCTATCGAGGCCGGGCTGGATCGGTGCGTCGCGAGACACGCCGCGATCGGCCGGGCCTGCCGGGCGGGCGTGCGGGCGCTTGGGTTCGCGCTGTGGCCGGCACGTGACGAGATCATGGCGTCAGCCGTGACGGTGATCCGCGTGCAAGAAGGGTTTCCGGAGGCCGAGGTGCGGCGGGAGATGCGCGAGCGCTACGGGGTCATGGTCGCCGGCGGCCTGGGTGAGTTCGCGGGCAAGCAGATCCGGCTCGGGCACATGGCGGTTGGCGCTCACCCCACACACCTCGCCGCCCAGCTGGCGGTCCTCGAACGTAGCCTGGCAAATCTCGGGATCCGCGTGCCGCCCGGCGCCGGTGTGGGCGCGGCCATGGCCACGCTCGGCGACTGGCAGTAGCGACAGGCCCGAGGGGCGGGGGTACGTGATGAACGGGGATGCAATCCGCACGGTGGCGTTGATCGGCGCGGGGACGATGGGGCCGGGCATGGCGGCGGTGTTTGCCGGTCACGGCTTTGAGGTCCGGCTGGCCGACGTCAAACCCGACGTGCTCGAACGGGCGAAGACGACGATCGAGACGGTCTACGCGACGCTGAGCAACGGCGGGATGCTGACGCCGGACGCCGTCGAGGCCGCGAGACCGCGCGTGCGCTTCACGCTCGACGTGGCGGAGGCCGCGCGCGGCGCCGAGTTCGTCGTGGAGGCGATCCCCGAGCGTCTCGATCTCAAACAGCGTCTGTTCGCCGACATCGAGCCACATGTCGCCGCCGAGACGATCCTGGCCTCGAACACCTCGGGCATCCCGATCACCGAACTCGGCAAGGCGGTCACGCGGCCCGAGCGCGTGGTCGGCATGCACTGGTCGAACCCGCCGCACCTGATCCCCGTGATCGAGGTCATCCGCGGCGATCGCACGAGCCCGGCGGCCGTGCAGGCCACCCGCCGCGTCGTTGAACGTCTGGAGATGATCCCGGTGCTCGTGCGGCGCGACGTGCCGGGGTTTGTCGAGAACCGCATCCTCTACGCCATCATGCGCGAGGCGCTGCACCTGCTCGAACAGGGCATCGCCAGCGCCGAAGATATCGACACGATTACCAAGTGGGGCATCGGGTACAAACTGGCGGTCATCGGCCCGCTGGAGTTGCTCGACGTGGCCGGTCTCGACATCTATCAGAGTGTGGCCTCGTATTTGAACGCCGATCTGTCGAGCCGCGCGGACGTCAGCCCCATGATTGTTCGCAAGGTGGGGGCGGGCGAGTTAGGGGTCAAGACAGGCAGGGGGATGTACGATTACCGCCCGTAAGAGATCCCGCCCTTGA
>CBRGMJ010000140.1:0-5374 GCA_967797525.1 uncultured bacterium
CGCGAGCAGCACGACCGTCCCCAGCGCGACCGCCCCGCTGGCCACCTGGCCCAGCGTCAGCGGCCCCGCCACCGCGGGGGCATCCACGAAGAAGTCGACGACGAACCGCGCGACGGCCTGCAGGAAGATCGCCAGCACGAACAGCGTGCCGGGCGCGAGCGCTTGATCCCGCTGAGCGCGGAGGATCCCAACGATGGCCAGGGCCGCGGCAGCCAGATACAGCTGTGCGGGGTGCCGGTGCTCAAGGTACATCTCCACACCCCAGGGGACCCCGGTCGCGCGACCCGTGAACAACCCGTGGAGGAGCGCGCCGACCATCGCGATCGCATAACCAACCAGCATTGGGCGCGCGTACGCGTCGAGCATCTCGCCAAGCGAGACCTTCCACGTCTTGGTGTAGAGGCGTGTGAACACCAGCGCCGCGGCCAGGGCGCCATAGAAGACGAGCCCCGAGTCACGCCAGATCATGAACATCTTACGCAGCGTCTCAGGCAGCGTCGGATCGGAAAATTGATCCAAGTTGACGAGGATGTAGCCGAGGCGGCCACCGACGATGCCGGCAATGATCGTGTAGAGCGACAGATCGAGCGCGGCGTTGGACTCGATGGAGAAGCGGGTCACGAGCGCGCGCCGCGCCATCGCGACCGACACGAAGAAGGCTATCAGGAGAAACACGCCAAAGGCCGAGATCGGAATCTCGCGCCCCATCAGCATGAGATCGTACAATACGGGCTTCACGCCCTCACCTCCGAATCAGCGCCTGGGCCAGAGCGCATCAGCACCAACAGCACCAAGCCTGCCCCGGTGACGATAGCGACATCAGCAAGGTTGAAGACCGGCCACACGTGCACGTCGAGATAGTCGACGACGAAGCCAAACCGGATGCGATCGAACAGGTTGCCGGCCGCACCGCCGGCCATCAGCGCGAATCCGACACCCGTCGCCCGGGACCAGGTCCGGCGGCCTTTATTGTAGGAAAGCAGGACAACGAGG
This sequence comes from uncultured bacterium, assembly GCA_967797525.1. Classification (GTDB taxonomy): domain Bacteria; phylum Sysuimicrobiota; class Sysuimicrobiia; order Sysuimicrobiales; family Humicultoraceae; genus JBGPNN01. The sequence goes on from CBRGMJ010000140.1 coordinate 994, forward strand.
GTCAAGGCCGCGAGGATCATCAAAATCGGAGAGATCCCGGCGAACAGCCCGAAGGCCACGCCACGGTTTTGCACGTGAGTCAGGCTCAGGAGGCCCGAAATGACCGGCACGCTCGATCCTGGAGGGATCGAGCGTGCGACGAGCATCTTGATCCACTGATCGGCGGCGGCAACCACGGTCACCGCGGCAAGCAGAACAGACCAGGGCGGCGCGCCCACCCTGGATCGAGATGACCTGACTATCGCGAGGCCGTCTGCTCCTCGCGGGCTTTGCAATCGATGCACAGCCTGGCGTAGGGGAGCGCCCGGAGCCGCTCGGGGTGGATCGGCTGTCCGCAGACCTCGCACAAGCCGTACGTCCCCTCATCCATCCGGCTCAAGGCTTCTTCGACCTGGTTGAGGAGATCCTGGACGCTGTTTTCGATCGCGAACCCCTTCTCGCGCTCGAACGCGTCACTCGCCACATCGGCCAAGTCCTCATCGTACCCGCCGGTGGTGTCCATGCTCACCTGCTCGACCTCGGGCAGGTGCTCCTCAATGGCCTCGAGTTCCTCGGTCAGCCGCTCGCGCTCGGATTCGAGGACACGGCGGAACTCTGCCAGTTCCTTCTTCGAGAGTGCCCGGCCGGCCGCGGCCTTGGACCCGCCTTTGACCGGGGCCGAAGCCCTCCCGGTCCTCGCAATGATACGTACAGGACGAGCCGCCCTGCCGTTAGTCGTCCTGGACTGGGCGGTCTTGGTCGACTTCGCCCGCCGGGCCGACGCCCTGTGGGCAGTGGTCTTGGAGACCCGTCCCCGGGCATTCCCGACCCGGCTGGGGGCCTTGCTGGGCATACGGAAAACCTCCTGACGGTGGCTGGGACCCTAAAATCCCGACCTATATTACCCGCGGCCACCCCCCATTGCAAGTGGCGTTCAGGCGCGTTCGAGCGCTACGGTGGCCCTCATCCCATCCACGGCCACGTCTTTGGCTCCGTGCCGACCCGACGCACCGCGCCGGATCCCGGTGCTCAACGTTTCCGCCATCAGGTACGCTCCGTGCACGTCGAGGACCGGCTGCAGGGCGTCGTCGCCGTCGAGGTAAAGAACGATCCGATCGCTGACCTCTAATCCCAAATCCTTGCGCAGTTGCTGGACATGATGGACCAGTTCTCGGGCCCGCCCCTCCCTGAGGAGGGGCTCGTCAAGCGTCGTCTCGAGGATGACCAGGTGCCCGCCCAGCCCTTCGGCCGCGTACCCCGCTGCCGTATGCAGCCGAAGCTCGACCTCGTCGGGCTCGACCTGCACCATCTCACCACCGACGGTGACGGCGACGGGCCGCCCAGCCGACTGAGCCGCCGCTACCTGACCGGCCGGCAGCGCGCGCAGACCCGCGGCGACGGCCTGGACCCGGCCGCCATACTTTGGCCCTAGTTTGTCGAACCGCGGTTTGACCTCGTAGCGCACGAATGCCGACGCGTCGTCGACAAACCGGACCGTCTTGACGTTGAGCTCATCCGCGAGCAGGTCGACGAGTTCGCGCCGGTCGCGGAGGCCGCGATCGCCGGTCGCAATCAGGACGGCCGGCAGGGGCTGCCTGACCCGCACCTTCGCCGCGTTGCGCGCGGCCCGGCCAAGGCTCACCAGCGTGCGAACCGTCTCCATCGTTCCTTCGAGATCGCGATCCAGCCAGCTCACCGGTGGTTCGGGGAACCCGCAGAGGTGCACGCTCACCGGCGCGTCGGGCTCGACAACGCGCACGAGGTTCTGATAGACCGCCTCGGTCATGAACGGCACGAAGGGCGCCACCGCCTGACCCAGGACTTTCAGCACGGTGTACAGCGTGTAGTACGCGGCCCGTTTGTCCGCATCGTCCTCGCTCTTCCAGAATCGCCGCCGGCTCCGGCGGACGTACCAGGTGGACAGATCATCGACGAATGCTTCCACCGGCCGGCTCGCGCCGGCAGGGTCGAAGTGGTCCAGCCGGTCGCCCATCGTCTCCACCAGCCCGGCGAGACGCGACAGGACCCACCGGTCGAGCAGACTGATATCTCGCGGGCGCTCCAGTAAGGCGCCCGAGGCGATGGGCTCGAGCGCCGCGTACGTCACAAAGAAGGCGTAGACGTTCCACCACGGAATGAAGAATCGGCGGCGCACTTCGTCGGCGGGACCGTACCCGAAGTTCACGTTCATCGCCGGGTTTTGCACCGCGAAGAGCCAGCGGACGACGTCGGCGCCGATCCGATCCGCGGCCTCTTCAAACTCGATCGCGTTCCCCCACGACTTGTGCATCTCCCGCCCTTGCTCGTCGCGGACCATCGCGTGACCCAGGCAGACTTCAAACGGCGACCGGTTCTCCAAGACCGTGCTCATCACCAGCATGGAGTAGAACCAGTTGCGGTACTGTCCGGGGAATGCCTCAGTGATGAAGTGCGCGGGATACCAGTCCTGCCAGTACCGGCGGTCGTCCAGGTAGGAGACCCGGCCCGTGGCGGGGTCGACCTGCGTCGAGAACGGGACGATCCCCGCATCCAGCCAGGGGTTTCCCACGTCGGTGATCCGCGACACCGTGGCGCCGCAGGACGCACACTCGATCTTGACCGCGTCGATCCACGGCCGGTGGGGCGAATGACCCTCAAAGACGTCCCACCCCTCGACCGCGCGGCGCTGCAACTCGTCCTTTGAGCCAATAATCTCGAAGCGGCCGCACTCCTCGCACTCGTAGATCGGGAGCGCCAGACCGTAGTACCGCTTCTTGCTGATCATCCAGTCGTGCATGTTGCGCAACCAGTCGAGCTCGCGTTCCAGCCCGAAGTCGGGAATCCACCGCACGGTGCGCGTGACGTCCATCATGGCCTCGCGCACGGGGTCCATGGCGATGAACCACTCGTCGACCACCCGGAAGACCAGCTCGCTGCCGCACCGCCAGCAGACGGGGTACCGGTGCGTGTAGGGTTCGGACCGGTACAATAACCGCTTCTCCGCCAGGCTGGCCTCGATGGGCCGCGCCACATCGTACACTGACTTGCCGGTCAGCGCACCGAACCCATCGACGAAGACACCGAACTCGTCCAGCGGCGCGATGACCGGAAGCGAAAACTCCTTCCCGAGTGAAAAGTCCTCGGCGCCGGCCCCGGGCGCGATGTGTACGATGCCCGTGCCTTCTTCAGGGTTGACGTCTTTCCACGGGATCACGCGGTGCTCGACGTCGGCCTGAGCCGGCAGTTCGTCGAACGGCCCACGGTAGCGCCGCCCCACTAGGGCCGAGCCCGGCAGCGTCTCGACAACCGTGTACGGCCCCTTCAGCATGGTCAGCGTGCTCTCGCACAGATAGAGTTCCTCGCTCCCCTGCTGCACGCGCGCATAGATCAGGTCGGGATGCACCGCGGCCGCCACATTGCTGGTGAGCGTCCAGGGGGTCGTCGTCCAGATCAACAGCGAGCGCCCGGACTCCTCGATCAGCGGCAACCGCACTGTCAGGCTCGGGTGCGTGACCTCACGGTAGCCTTCCGTCACGATCTCGTGTTCGGAGATTCCGGTGCTACAACGCGGGCACCAGGGCATCGAGTCGTGGCCCTTGTAGATCAGCCCCCGTTCCCAGCAGCGTTTGAGGAAGAGCCAGATCGTGTAGTTGTTCTCATCGGACTTCGTGTGATACGAGTGATCCCAATCCATCCAGTAGCCGAGCCGCTGGGATTGTTGCGTGATGATGTCGGCGAAGCGGTCGACGCGGGCCTTGCAGCGGTCCACGAACGCCGCGACCCCGTACGATTCGATATCGCGCTTGCTCTTGAACCCCAACTCCTTCTCGACGTCGACCTCGACCCAGAGTCCCTGGCCGTCGAAGCCGTTCTGGTAGCGCTGGCGGAAGCCGCGCATGGTCTTATACCGGCAGAACAGGTCCTTGTATGTGCGGCCCCACGCATGATGGATCCCCATCGGGTTGTTCGCGGTGATGGGCCCGTCCATGAAGACGAAGCGATTCGGCGACGCCGCGTTTCGCTGCAGATACTGGGGGACAATCCCCTCCGCCCGCCACCAGTCGAGCATCTGGCGCTCGATGGCGGGGAACTCCACCCGCGTGGGGACCGGTTGAAATCCGTGCATGGCGTCCACCTTTCCGGAGAAAACACAGGCACCCCTCCCCGGAATCGGGTTAGTGTAGCATGGGCCGACGCCGCCCGTCCAGCGCAAACCTCTCCCTGTCCAGCAGGGGCGCTGGGGGTCACGGCGAAGGACAGTCGATGAACAGCCGGAGGAACCTCGTGAAGGTTTGCCTGTATCTTGAAATGCACGGGCCGACCACGACCCGTGGCGGAATCCGGCAGGCATACGAAAACCAGTGGCGGGCGCTCCGGGCCGCCGGTCTGTCGGTGACCGGCGATCCGACGGAGTCGTTCGACA
>CBRGMJ010000141.1:0-5373 GCA_967797525.1 uncultured bacterium
CTACCAGCCGGCCCGTGAGCATCCGTGGCTGGACGCCGTCGAGGTGGAAGACTCGGCCGCGCCCTTCCACGACTGGAACGCCCGGATCACCGCCGAATCGTACGCCCCCAACGCGGCCGCGCGCATCCTCAATTCGGACGGGCGGATTGAACGCATTGTCAACAACTACACGACGATCTCGTTCAACGTTGGGCCCACGCTGCTGCGCTGGCTGGATGAGGCGGCACCGGAGGTGTCCGCGGCGATCGGGCAGGCCGACCGCCAGAGTCTGGATGCGCGCGGGTACGGCAACGCGTTGGCGCAGCCGTACAACCATGTGATCATGCCGCTCGCGAGTCGCCGCGACAAGATGACGCAGGTGCGCTGGGGTCTCGCAGACTTCCGGCACCGCTTCGGCCGCCCGCCCGAAGGCCTCTGGCTCCCCGAGACCGCGGTCGACCGGCACACGTTGGCGGTGCTCGCCGAGTGCGGCATCGCGCTGACGATCCTCTCCCCCCATCAGGCGGCGCGGGTGCGCGCGATGCCCTCGGGTGAATGGGTCGACGTCGCGCCCGACATGCTGGACGTGACGCGGCCGTATCTATGCCGGCCCGGCCCAGGGCTGCAGATCGCGGTGTTCTTCTATGAGCGGACGCTGGCGCGGGAGATCGCCTTCGGCGATCTGCTCAAGAACGGCGACACGCTAGCCGATCGCTTGTCCGGCGCGGCCGCGGAAGCTGCCTGGTCCGACGGGCGGCTCGCGCACGTCGCCACCGACGGTGAGACCTATGGGCACCATCACCAATTCGGGGAGATGGCGCTGGCCTACGCGATCCACGTGTTGGAGGGTCGCGACGGCTCGGCCTTCACGAACTACGCTGCGTTTTTGGCCGACTACCCCCCGTCCCACGAGGTCGAGATTCACGACCTCACGTCATGGTCGTGCGCGCACGGCGTGGAGCGATGGCGGGCCGACTGCGGGTGCCGCACACGACCTGACTGGCACCAGCGCTGGCGGGCGCCCTTACGGGCCGCGCTCGATTGGTTGAAGGAGCAGGCCGACGACGTCTTCGAACGCGCCGGCGCGGAGGTCTTTCACGATCCCTGGGCCGCCCGCGACGCCTACATCGACGTGGTGCTCGGCCGCACGGGCGAAGCGGTGCAGCGCTTCCTGCTGGTCCAGGCGCTGCGGCCAAGCGCAGCCGACGAGCGGAGCCGCGCGCTGCGGTTGTTGGAAATGCAACGGCACGCGATGCTGATGTTTTCGTCGGACGGCTGGTTCTTCGACGAACTCTCCCGCATCGAGACGGTGCAGATCCTCCGGCACGCCGCGCGGGTGATCCAGTTGGCCGGGACCTGCGGCCGCAGGCTGGAGGTCCCGTTTCTGAATCGGCTCCGCCCGGCCGAGAGTAACCTACCGACTTACGCCGATGGCGTGGCCGTGTACGATCGGCTGGTACGGCCCGCGGTTGTAGACACCCGGCGGGTCGCGGCGCACTATGCCATCACATTACTGTTTCGCGACTATTCTGACGCGGCCACCATCTACGCTTACGGCGTGACCCGGCGGCAGGCGCAGCGGACCGTACGCGGCACGCGGGTTCTGCTCGTGGGTCGTGTCGACGTCACCGAGACAGTCACCGGCGATGCGTCGACGCTGTCGTACGCGGTGCTCCACGTCGGGGGCACCGACGTGCACGCGTGCGTGCGCGGTGATTGGGATGACACCCGTCACCGCACCGCCGCGGCGCAGTTGATCGAGACGTTTGAGACGAGCGACGTGACCGACGTGATCCGGCAGATGGACTCGGTGTTCGGTCGGGACTTCTACACGTTGCGGGATCTCTTCACTGACGAGCGCCGCCAGGTGATGACGGCGCTCTCCGAGGAGACCACCCGCTCCATCGAGTCGGCCTACCGGCGGCTCTTTGAGGACAGCCGCGGGTTGATGGCCGCCGTGCGCGACGCCGACGTCCCGCTGCCGCGCGAATTTCTGGCCGCGGCAGAATTCGTGCTCACCACCGACATCCGGCGCGCCCTGGCCTCGTCAGAACCCTTGAACGCGCCGGCGTGGACCGCGCTCGCTGAAGCCCGCGCGTGGGGGATCACGCTGGCCTCCGAGATGCTCGAGCCATTGTTGCGCGCGCGGATCGAACGCGTGTTGCGGCAGGCGGACGGCCCCTCCATGCGGGAGCAGCTTGCGGACGGTCAGCGCACGCTGGACATCGCCAGGGACGCAGGCCTCACGATCAATCTGTGGCAGGCGCAGAACGTATTCCACGTGCGGCTGGCGCCGCGACTACGCGAAGCATCCGGTGAGGTCCGCGAGGCCCTGGAGCAGATGGCCGAACGACTCAACTTCAGCCTCGACGCGCTGCGCGCGCGCGTCGCCACACCCCCGTAACCCCTATCCGCGCTTCTACCTTCCGCGCGCCGAGGCGATCAAGTCGTCGATCCGCGCAAGCTTCGCTTCGATCACACCCGGGCCGGCGGGTCCGGCGGCCTGTGGTTTCTTGGACGTCGTCGACTCACTCGTCGCCTGTGACGGGGCCGCGGCATGGGTGTACACCCTGGAGATGACGCCCATGACGTTCTGAATGATGTTTCGGACGTCCGCCGACGCCTGCTCGCGCCCGAGATCGGTCTTCAGCGCCATCCAGGCCTGGTTCAGCGAGGACCGGCGCCTGGCCGCCTCCTCGGCGCCGAGCGTCGCATTCCAGTCGTTTCCGAGGATGGGACGAGTCTGCCGCCAGAGGTTGTCAATCCGATCGATCGGTGAGCCGGACCTTGGCACGTTCAACGGCGTGGCCGCAGACGCCGAGGCCACGCTCAGCGCCAGTAGTACACCGATAAGGACAAGACTTGCGCGCGCGCAGGACACTGGGAATCCCCCCTTGACAGCAGTTAGATTTCACCGTCAAGGGGCGAGTCCCTGCTGGCGGGGCGGCCGGCGCGCGCCGCGTCGCGCCCGACCACCCCGCAGTCTTCGGTCAGCGCACCGGCCGAACCGCGACCACGTGCGGATCATGCGGCGACGCCCCGGTTTGATCCCCGATCGCGACAAAGCCCACCCGCTTGCCCCCGCGCCCCTCATCGGTTACTTCAAGGACGGCCACGCCCGGCGTCGCCCCCTTCGCCGTGGGTCCCCCGGTCAGGTTGTTCGGACCACGCAGCGCCGCGAACACATGCCGGCCGCTCGGAGACACCCCCATGATGTCGGGCGCCGCGCCGACCCCCGTCAGGATCCCCACGGCGTCGCGGTTGGTGTTGATGACGGCGATGTTGTGATCGGCGCGATTGCCCATCCACAGGAAACGACCGCCGCCGGTCGGGATGAGCCCGTGCCCGTCGAAGCCCGTCCACGACAGCGGGACATGCTTGATGAGCGCGTCGGTCGCCGCGTCGAAGGCGTACAGGTCTGACGAGGTGGCGGTGCCGGAGTTGATGTACACTTTGCTGCCGATGACCGCGCCGCCGCACCCCGCCGACGCCACCGTCGTCCTCGGAAACTCCTTCACGACGCGCATCGGCGTCGCGCCATAGTCGACGACGTACAGCCCGCCGCCGCGAATGGTCACGTAGGCCTTACCCCCGTTGAGCACCGGGCAGATGGGCGCGTTGTCGGGGTGCCCGGCGTCTTCGAGCGCACCCAGGTTCAGGTCGTCCGAGCGGTTGTAGGTGAAGCGCTCGGCCGCGAAGTCGGCGCGGATGCGCGCCAGCCGCTTGCCATTCTGGTTGGCGACGACGATGTAGGCCCCGTCGCCCGAGACTTCCGCGTGATGCGCCTGCTCGCCGACGTCGATGCTGGCGACGACCGTGCGGTCCTTCGCGCGGATCACGTAGACATGCCCCGACGCGACATTGGCGATCACGCCGTGCGAGAACGTGCGGTTGAAGGCGAGCATGTGCGGGCGGATGCCCAGCCCATCTCCAACGCCGGCGCTGGCGGCCGCGAGATCGATCACCTGCAGTGGACTGGGCTGTCCGGCCTCCAGGCGCGGGCCATCGTAGACGTACAAACGGGCGCCGCCCCGGCCGAGGTCGGCCTGATCGATCGCCCAGACCTCGTACGGGGTGCCCGGCGAAGGACCCTGACCGCTGGCAACTGGGGCGAACGCGAGCAACGCCGCGAATCCAACGATCATGTGTCTGCGGTTCATCGTGTTCCTCCTCATGGCCGCTCGATCGGGGCGGCAATCAAGCTGCCCCACTCGGTCCATGAGCCATCATAGTTCCGAACGCGGGGGAATCCCAGTAGGTACGTCAGGACGAACCAGGTGTGGGAGGAGCGCTCCCCGATGCGGCAGTACGCGATGATCTCTTTGTCCTCACTGATGCCCTTGCTGCCGTAGAGGGTACGCAGCTGATCGACCGGCTTGAACGTGCCATCGTCGGCCACGGCCTGTCCCCATGGCACGTTGACGGCGCCGGGGATGTGCCCACCCCGCTGCGCGCCTTCCTGAGGGAGGTTCTCCGGGGCCAGCAACTCGCCCGAGTACTCGCGCGGCGACCGCACGTCGACGAGCACGCGATTCGGTTTTCCGAGGTGCTCGCGGACCAGGTCTCGTAGGGCGCGGACCGACCAGTCGGGCTCCTTCGCCCGGTACGCAGTGGGCGTGACCGCGGGCAGCGCGGTGGTCGTGGGCCGGCCTTCGTCGGTCCACTTCTTACGGCCACCGTTCATGATCCGCGCATCGTTGTGACCGTACATCTTGAGGAGCCAGAAAGCGAAGGTCGCGAACCAGTTGTTGTTGTCGCCGTAGAAGATCAGGGTCGTGTCGCCGGCGATGCCCGAGCGCGCGAGCAGCGTCTCGAGCGCGACGCGTTCAGGGATATCTCGGCGGATGGGCTGCTGTGTGTCCTTCTGCCAATTCCAGCCCACGGCACCTGGGATATGGCTGGAATCATAGGCGGTCGTATCCACATCCACCTCGACAAACCGGACCAGCGGATCGTCGAGGTGCGCGGCCGCCCACTCCGTCTCGACCAGGACTTCGGGATGCGCGTACCCATTTCTGTTCATGGCTCAACCTCCCCGTCTACGATGATCTCTAGCTCAATCGCGATCATCCTAGCGGGGAGGCGTGCCGCCGACATTGCCCGTGCGTTCCCGAACCGTTCCTTGTCAGGGGGCGTTCGGTGAGGATGCCAGTGCGAACTCCGCAGCCTCTGTTGCCGTCATCGCCTGGCCGCCGGCCCATGCAGCCGCAAACGCCTCGTCCCCGAGCGCGGTGCGGAGGGCGGTGACGTCACGGACGTAGCCGGCTTGATCGATGGGCCACCGCGGCGTGCCTGCGGCCGCGCGCAAGACCTCAGCGGCGCCCAGCAGCCGCGCGGCGGGCTCGTATTGGCCCAATGCGAGCCCGACGCGCGCCAGACCCTCCAGACGCGGCG
>CBRGMJ010000142.1:0-5349 GCA_967797525.1 uncultured bacterium
TACAGGGCCGGCTCCCGGTCTCGTCGTTGGAGGAGCTGCTGCCCGCGCGCGGCTGGACGCTGTATGGTCATCCCGTCATCGGGTACCTGTCGTTCCACCATCCCCCAGGATGGACTCCTCAGACGGTGGCTCAGCGGGGCATCAACGGCGTGCGGCTGCGACCACCGCGCGGCGAGGTGCTGTGGGACCTGGTCGCGTTCACCGAGTCGCCGCCGGTCAACAATGCTCGGCAGGCCGCCGGGTTCGGCATCCAGAGCATCCTCGGAGACAGCACCCGACAGAGCCAACTGATGTGCATCCACGACTGGCAGAACCAGGCCTTGGCGCAACGTTACTCGGCGATCGTCGTCTCGTACGGACAGTCTATCGTGGCGTCGTATGCGATTACGATGCCGTACTACCCGGCGTTTTTCGTCTACCACGGCTACGCGGGGCCCGCGCAGCACTTCGCGGCCCTGGTTCGCCATGTGTTCCTCGCTCTCGAAGCGCAACTGCTCATGGCGGGTGGCGCCGGCTCGAGCCGGGGCAAGTCGGGTGACGACGACAAGAACAAGTAGAAGTGACGCCGTGATCACGCACGGTTTCGAGACCGCCAGGCTGGAGCAATTCCTGACGGCACGCCTCAGTAGCTTCCGCGGCCCGCTTCGGGTGCGCCAGTACGAAGGGGGGCAGTCGAACCCCACGTACCACCTCGGGTCGAACAGCGGCGAGTATGTCCTCCGCCGCAAACCCCCTGGGAAGCTCCTCCCATCGGCGCATCTGATCGAACGCGAATACCGCGTCCTCTCCACCCTGGCGGATACGGACGTTCCGGTGCCGCGCCCGCTGCTGCTCTGCGAGGATCCCGACGTCATTGGCACCGCGTTCTACCTGATGGAACACGTCCCCGGGCGAATCTTCACCGAGCCGCGTCTGCCGGGGCTCGAGCCGCGCGAGCGGACTGCGATCTACGAATCGATGAGCGACGTGCTGGCGCGTCTCCACCGCGTCGACTGGCAGCGGGCGGGTCTGTCCGACTACGGCCGACCCGGCAACTACTTTGGCCGGCAGATCCACCGGTGGACCGAACAGTACCGGGCGTCTGAGACCGAGACCATCCCGTCCATGGAACGATTGATCGAGTGGCTGCCGCGCCACATCCCCGACGACGATCACACGACAATTGCGCATGGTGACTACCGACTGGCGAACCTGTTGGTGCACCCCACGGAGCCACGCGTCGTAGCGGTGCTCGATTGGGAACTCTCGACGCTCGGCCACCCGCTGGCCGATCTGGCGTACAGCGCCATGGCCTACCGTCTTCCTGCGGCATTGTTTGACGGGCTCGCCGGCCACTCGCTCCAGTCTCTGGGCATCCCCTCCGAAGACTCGTACGTGGCACGATACTGCCGTCTGGCAGAACGCCCCGAGATCTCCGGCTGGAACTTCTATCTCGCGTTCTCGATGTTCCGCCTGGCGGCGATCGTGCAGGGGATCATGGGGCGTGTGCTGGCGGGGACGGCCGCCGCCGCGAATGCCCGAGAACGGGGCGCGTTGGCGCGGCCGCTGGCGGATGTAGCGCTTGCGGTCGTGACCTCCAGACGATGAATGGGTTGATGGGGATCGCCGTGGGCATCGGTCTGAGCGCCGCGTCAGGCTTTCGAGCGTTTGTGCCGCTGCTGGTGACGAGTCTCGCGGCGCGCACCGGATACCTGACGCTCGCACCGGGCATGGAGTGGATTGCCGCCGATGCGGCCCTCATCGCGTTTGCGACCGCGACGATCCTCGAAGTCCTCGCCTACTTCACCCCGTGGGTCGACAACCTCCTGGACACTATCGCCACACCGGTCGCGGTCATGGCCGGAACCCTGGTGACCGCGGCCGTGATACCGGACCTCCCCCCGCTCGTCCGCTGGACCGTGGCGGTTCTGGCGGGTGGCGGCGCGGCGGGTGTCTTCCAAATGTCGACTGTGCTCATCCGGCTCAAGTCCACGCTGCTCACCGCCGGGCTGGCCAACTCCGTCGTCGCGGTAGCTGAGCTCATCGGCGCGTTCATCCTCTCGGTGCTGGCGCTGGTGGCTCCCCTCGGAGGTGTGGCGATCGTGGGGTGGGTGTGTGTCTTCGTGATCCGGAGGGCCGGCGGCGTGCTGCGCCGGCCGCGGGCGACCCGACAGCCGTCCGGCTGATCGCGAAACCGGCTAGGTGTGCCTGCGCAGCTCCAGCCGCCCGATCTGCCCGCGGTGGACTTCGTCGGGACCATCGGCGAACCGGAGGGAGCGCGCGCCCGCCCAGGCGGCCGCCAGCCAAAAGTCCTGGCTGACGCCGGCGCCCCCAAACACCTGGATCGCCCGCTCGAGGACGCGCAAGGTCATCACCGGCGCGGCCACCTTGATCTGCGCGATCTCGGAGCGCGCGGCCTTGTTCCCGACGGTATCCATCATATAGGCGGCCTTGAGCACCAGCAGACGCGCCTGCTCGATCTCGATGCGCGATTGCGCGATGCGCTCGATCGTCACGTCGTGCTGGGCGATCGGCCTGCCGAATGCCACGCGCGCCTGCGCGCGGCGGCACATCGCTTCCAGCGCGCGCTCGGCCACCCCGATCAGCCGCATGCAGTGGTGGATCCGGCCCGGACCGAGCCGGCCCTGCGCGATCTCGAAGCCGCGGCCCTCACCCAGCAGCATGTTGGACGCCGGCACGCGGACATTCTCGAAGACAACGTCGCCGTGTCCATGGGGGGCCTCATCGTAGCCGAAGACGGAGAGCATGCGGATCACTCGGACGCCTGGAGAATCGCGTGGTACCAAAATCATGGACTGCCGCCTGTGGGGGTCCGGGTGACTCGGATCGGTCTGGCCCATGAAGATGAGGATCTTGCACCGCGGGTCGCCGATGCCCGACGTCCACCACTTGTGTCCGTTGATGACATAGGCGTCACCGTCGCGGACGATGCGGGCCTCGATATTCGTGGCATCCGAGGAGGCGACGTCCGGCTCGGTCATCGCAAACGCCGAGCGGAGTTCTCCGTCGAGCAGCGGCCGTAGCCACTGGCGCTTCTGCTCCTCGCTGCCGTAGCGCACCAGGACTTCCATGTTACCGGTGTCCGGCGCCGAGCAGTTGAAGATCTCCGGCGCAATCGGTGAGCGCCCCATCACTTCGCACAACGGTGCGTATTCGAGATTCGTGAGCCCGGCACCGTGCTCTCTGTCGGGAAGAAACAGGTTCCAGAGGCCCTGTGCCCGTGCTGATCGCTTCAACTCTTCCATGATCGCCGGGATCTGCCATCGCGTCGGCTGGGCGTTCAGCTGGTCGCCGAAGGTGCGCTCGTTCGGATACACGTGCTCGTCCATGAACGCCGCCAGCCGTTCGAGGTATGCATGCGTCCGTGCGGAGTACCGGAAATCCAATGCCGTCGCCCCCCCTTGAATTACGGCACCACTCGTGTGACTAAGATTGAGCCACGGATCGGAGCAATCCCTTTCCAGCACAGGAGTGCACCATCTCCCCGCAGAATCCGTCCGCCGCTAAAGGAGGCTGACGTGCGCCGCCTATCGATGAATCATCATTCGCCATCATACCTCGGGTCGCTCCGCCTGCGCATCTTTCGGTTCGCCATTGCCATGCTCGTGTGCCACACGGCCGTACCGGGCGTTCTTGCAGGTGCGAATGCAGCGAGCGCTGATCTTACGATGATCGATCGATACGTTGAGACACACATGCGCGCCCTGCGACTGCCGGGCGTCGCCGTGGGCATTGTACAGGGCGAGCGGGTCATCCACATCCGGGGTCTTGGGGTGGCCGATCCGACCGGACATCCCGTGACCGGGCAGACGCCGTTCATCCTGGGGTCGACGACGAAATCGTTCACGGCCTTGGCCATCATGCAACTGGCTGAGGCCGGGAAGATCGACCTCGAGGCGCCGGCGCAGCGCTACGTTCCCTGGTTTCGCGTCGCCGATCCATCGCAGTCCTCCACGATCACGGTACGGCATCTTCTCCACCAGACCAGTGGTTTGTCGGAAGTGACGGGGCGCCAGCATTGGGCGGATAGTGACTTGAGCGAAGGGGCCATCGAGCGCGGCGTGCGTGGACTCGCGACCGCGCGCCTCAGCCGGCGGCCCGGGACGGCCTGGGAGTACAGCAACGCCAACTACTGGACGCTCGGCATGATCGTGCAGCAGGTCACCGGACAGTCGTATGAGACGTACGTGCAGGAGCACATCTTTGCGCCGCTGCAGATGCGTCAGTCGTTCACCTCGCAGGAGGACGCGCGCAAACATGGGATGGCGGTGGGCCATCGGTACTGGTTCGGCCTACCCGTCGCCGCCGAGCTTCCCTACAATCGCGTCACGCTGCCGTCTGGCTACCTCATCTCCAGCGCGGAGGACCTGACGCACTACCTGATCGCCCAGGTCAATCGAGGCACCTATGCCGGCACGCCGGTGGTGTCGCCTGCGGGAGTCGCGGAGATGCATCGCCCCGCTGTGCGGCAAGGCGACGGCGCGACGTCGTATGCGATGGGTTGGCGCGTCGGCTCGATCGGCGTCATCCAGACGGTGTGGCACGATGGGTCGACCCCAAATTTCCACTCCAGCTTCGTCCTGGCGCCCGGCGCCGGATGGGGCGTCGCGGTGCTGGCGAACGCCGAAGGTCTTCCACAAGACGAGCGCATCACCGGGATCGCGCGCGGCGTGATGGCGTTGCTCGCGGGACAGACGGCCCCGGCCGTGGACAGTTTCCCTCAGGTACTGTATGTGGCGGTGCTCACGCTGGCAGGTCTCCAGGCGCTTTGGGCGCTCATCTGGGCGCGAGGGTTCCGACGGCGGGGGGCCGGTCCCGAGAAGCGGCCGCGTGGACCACGGCGCTTCATCTGGCCGTTGGTCGCCTCACTATTTGGGCATCTGGGTGTGGCGGCTCTCTTTCTCATCATCGTGCCGCGCCTGTTCAGGGCCCCGCTGGCCGGGCTCCTCTATGTCTTTCCGGACTTCGGCTATGCGCTGCTCCTTGGTGGCGTATTGGCCATCGGCTGGGGGTTCGTCCGGACGACGGCGATCATCTCCGCGATTCGAAGAAGCATGACAGGCCCCTAGCCACCGGTATCCGGTAGCGGCAGGTAGTAGCGGTGTCCCGCCGCGGCCCACTCACGGGACATCTGCCGAAACTCCGGCCCCATAGGATCGAGTCCCCGCATCGGCATGCTACCGCGGCGGATCGTAAAATCGTGCGGCGCCAGCTCGCCCGCCAGGACGAAGTGCCGATTGGCGGCCTCCACCCGGCCTTGCTCGTACAGCCACTTGGCGAGGCCGAATTCGGCTCGGGCACGCTGTTCAGTCGCCGTGGGCAGGCGCTGCCACGCGCGCACCTCTGAGG
>CBRGMJ010000143.1:0-5340 GCA_967797525.1 uncultured bacterium
GAGCAGGACATCTCCGTGACCCACGAGGCGACGGTGTCCAAGGTGAGCGACGAGCAGCTCTTCTACCTGATGAGCCGCGGCATCAAAGCCGACGAGGCGATGAACATGATCGTCCGCGGCTTCATTGAGCCGATTGTCAAAGAACTGCCGCTGGAATACGCGGTGGAATTGAACCGACTCATCGCGATGGAGATGGAAGGCTCGGTGGGATAGCCGGACCGCCGGCCGGATCGTTCGACGACTCGCAACGCGCGGATCGGGCAGGCCGATGGTGCGCCTGCTTTTTTCTCGGAAGACGCTCGGCGATGCGCGTTGACCGCTATCGTGGAGGGGAACAGTGAGCGAACGAGCCACGGCTGCAATGCCCGCGCAGGCCGGTGGGCTCCTAGCCCGGGCTGCTGAAGGCGTCCGCAGGGCCGGTGAGCCGGCCTGGTTGACCGAGCAGCGCCTCGCGGCCTGGAAGGCGTTTGAGCAGCTGCCGCCGCCGCAAGAGGTGTACGTCGAGGAGTGGCGGCGTACCGACATCTCCGGGCTCAAGCTAGATGCCTTTACGCCGCCCCGGCCCGCCGGTGAGACCTCACCGCGACCCGACTTTGCCGCCTTCTCCGGAACCGACGCCGACCGCGCGGGTCTCTTGGTCCACGTTGATGGCGGCACCGTGGCGCGCGCCCTGAACGAAGACGCCAAACGGCATGGCGTGCTGTTCATGAATTTGCTGGACGCCGTCGCGTCGCACCCCGATCTGGTGCAGAGCCACCTGTTCGCCACGCTTGGCGACGACTTTGACCGCCACAAGTTTCGGGCCCTCCACGCGGCGCTGTGGTCGACCGGCACACTGGTCTACATCCCCAAAGGGGTGGAGGTCAGCCTGCCGCTCGTGGCCCAGACGTGGCTGGGCACGCCGGGCGGCGCGATCTTCCCGCATACGCTCGTGATCGCCGAGGAGGGCAGCAAGGCGACGCTGGTCGATCTCTACGCGTCGGTGCCCGAAGGCGCGCGCACGTTTGCCTGCGGGATGACCGAGTTGATGCTCAAGCCTGGCGCGCAGTTTCGCTATGTGGTCTCTCAGGAGTGGGGCGCGCCGATGTGGGAGGCGGGCAGCCTGATCCGGGCACGGGTGGAGCGCGATGCGACCCTGAACGGGCTCGTCGTGGCGTTGGGCGGCAGCCTGGTGAAATTCGACGTCGAGTCTCAACTGGCCGGCACCGGCGCGTCATCCGAAATGCTCGGTCTGTACTTCGGGGCCGGACGCCAGCATATCGATATCCATACGCTGCAACAGCACCAGGCCCCCCACACCCTCAGCGAGCTGCTATACAAGGGCGCGGTCAAAGACACGGCCCGCTCGGTGTTTGCGGGGCTCATCCGCGTGGACCCGGGCGCGCAGAAGACCAACGCGTTTCAGGCGAACCGCAATCTCATCCTCTCCGAGGGCGCCCGATCCGACTCGATCCCCAAACTGGAGATCATGGCCAACGACCTGCGCTGCACGCACGGGTCGGCCACGAGCCGGCTCAACGAGGAGCACATCTTCTACTTGATGAGCCGGGGATTGTCGCGCGACCAGGCGACCCGGCTCATCGTCGAAGGGTTCCTCGCCGACGTCTTCGACCGGATCCCGCTCGAGCGCGTGCGCGCGCACGTCGAGAAAGCGATCACGGAGAAGCTGCGCTGATGGCCGAGTTTGTGAAGGTCCTGACGCTGGCGGATCTCCCGCCGGGGACGGCCCGGAAAGTGGAGGTCGACGGCCGCCAGATCGCCGTGGTGAACGCCCGCGGGACGGTGTACGCGGTCGACGACACCTGCACGCACGAGGACGAGTCGTTGTCCGAGGGCCCCGTCCTCGGCGAGATCCTCGTTTGCCCAAAACACGGGTCGCGTTTTCACGTCGCGACGGGTCGCGTCTTGTCGCTGCCGGCGGTTCATCCCGTGAACACCTACGCGGTCAGGGTCGAAGGCGACGAGATCCTGGTGTCGCCGGAGCCCCGACCGGGCCACGGTATGCCGCACAAGCGGTAAACTGGGGAGGATCCCCATGGAACTGGGTGCGCGCATCCGCGCCGACTTCCCGCTGCTCGGCCGGTTGATGAACGGCAAGCCCCTCATCTATCTCGATAGCGCCGCGACCTCTCAGAAGCCGCGTATCGTGCTCGACGCCCTGCTCGAGTACTATCAGGACTACAACGCCAACGTGCACCGCGGCATCTACCGGATCGCCGAAGAGGCGACCGCGCGATACGAGGGGTCCCGAGCAAAACTGGCGGCTTTCCTGGGGGCGGCGCGTCCCGAGGAGATCGTCTTCACGCGGGGGACCACAGAGGCCATCAACCTGGTGGCCTCCGCCTGGGGCCGCGCGAACATCGGACCGGGCGACGAGATCGTGCTCTCGATAATGGAGCATCACAGCAACATCGTGCCCTGGCAGCTGCTGGCGGCGGAACGCGACGCCCGGTTGCGCTACGTCCCTGTTACCGATGATGGGCGGCTTGATCTGCCGGCCTACGAGCGGCTGCTTGGGCCGCGTACGAAACTTGTCAGCGTCACGCACCAGTCGAATGTGCTCGGGACGGTGAACCCCATCAGGATGATGGCGGAGCGCGCCCACAGCGTGGGCGCGCTGATACTGGTCGATGCAGCGCAGAGTGTTCCCCACCAAGCCGTGAACGTGACCGCATTGGGTGTCGACTTCCTAGCGTTTTCCGGGCACAAGATGCTCGCCCCGACGGGGAGTGGGGGACTCTGGGCCCGCTATGACCTCCTTGAGGCGATGCCGCCGTATCATGGCGGCGGCGAGATGATCGTGAAAGTGGAGCTGGAACGCTCGACGTACAAAGACCCGCCGCACAAATTCGAAGCGGGGACGCCCAACATCGCCGACAACATCGTCTTGGGGGTCGCGGTGGACTACCTGCTCGGTATTGGGTTCGACGCGATCGCCCGGGCGGAGCGCGACCTGACCGCCTACGGGCTGCGACGGCTGCGTGAGGTGCCGGGGTTGACGATCCTGGGGCCGCTGGATACGGTCGACCGGGGGGGCGCACTGGCCTTTACGATGGACGTCGTCCACCCGCACGACATCGCCCAGGTGCTCGATCAGGATGGGATCGCGATCCGCGCGGCGCACCATTGCGCCGAGCCGCTGCACCGGCGCTTCAACCTTGCCGCGTCGGCCCGCGCGAGCCTGCACATCTACAACACCCGCGAGGATATCGACGCGCTGATCGCGGGGCTGCACAAGGTGAACGCGCTCTTTGGCCGCAGCACGCGGGTAAAGGAGGAAGTCGGTGGGGCTGGATGACCTCTACCGCGAGGTGATCCTCGACCACTACATGCACCCGCGCAACCGCGGCCGGCTCGATCCGAGCGATATCGCCGTCGAGGGCGCTAACCCGCTGTGCGGCGACGAGCTGGCATTGTACGTGCGGCTCCGCGACGGTCGGGTCGCCGACGTGCGGTTCGAAGGCCGCGGCTGCTCGATCAGTCAGGCCTCGGCGTCGATGATGACCGAGGCCATCAAGGGCAAGACGATCGAGGACGTCCGCCGCCTGGTGACGGAGTTCAAAGGCATGATGCACGGCCAGGAGCCCGCCGAGGAACTTGGCGACCTGGTCGCGTTGCAGGGAGTGCGTAAGTTCCCCGTGCGGATCAAGTGCGCGACGCTGTCCTGGGTCGCGTTCGAGCAAGGGCTCGCCGAGCATGAGGCCGGTCGGACCGCGGGAAAGGCCACCACCGAAGCCGAACGCTAGCCCCGCGGTTTGCCACGGCAGGCCTGGGTGGACCTGTCGCCGAACTTTCGTAGAAACGCCAGGGGAGGACGCCTACGCGCCGCTCGCCTTTCCGCCACGTCGCTGCCGCGCTGCTCACGCTGATCGGGGCCTCGGTCGTCACCTTTGGTCTGATCCACTTGTCCCCGATGGATCCAGCGCGCTACTTCGTGCAGTTCCGCCAGGGATCGCGTTTCGAGCAAGTGCAGGCGCTACGCGAGTGGTACGGTCTTGACGATCCGATCCCAGTACAGTACGTGCGCTGGGCGAGCCGCGCGGCGCGGGGCGATTTTGGCCGGTCGATCAGCAGCGGCCGCGACATCGCTCCCGAAGTTATCCGGCGTATTCCCTGGACGCTCTTGCTGGTTGGCGTGTCGCTGCTCCTGGCGTGGGCCATGGCCGTGCCGCTGGCACTGGCATCGATCCGCGGTGGCGTCGCCGGCGTGCTCGCGGGCACGCTGACAACGGCCGCCGGCCTCATTCCGGGGTTCTTGGTGGCCAGCCTGTTGGTCTACATCTTTGCCGTCCGGCTCACCTGGATCCCGATCCTTCCGCCCTTCGAGTTGAAACTGCTCGATGCGTACCTGTGGCGGTCCATGGTGCTGCCCGCTATCAGCCTGGCGCTCCCCATTGCGGCGTTCGTTGTCCGCGATCTGAAACCCGCGCTCCAGGCGCAGCTGGGCGCGCGCCATGTCACGGTTGCGCGGGCGAAGGGGCTCGCCGAACGCCGCGTGGTCTGGCGTCACGCGGTCGGCGCGGCGGTCCGCCCGTTGATCGCCAGGCCGCTGTCGGTCCTGAGCGTGCTGTTCGGCGGCGCGATCATCGTGGAGGATCTCTTCGGGTGGCCCGGCATCGCGCGTGTCTTCATGCGCGCCATCCTGCAGCGTGACATCACCGTGATCCAGGCCTCGTTGTTGTTGCTGGCCGCGCTGGTCATCGCCGCCGAGCTGCTCATGCGGTTGACGTTCGACCGCCGCGACCTGCTGGCGCCTGCCGGAACCATCGACCCGACCCCACGCCCGGTTCCCGCGCCCGATCTGGGGACGCGGGTCGCCGCGGGGGTCGGTCTCGCCGTGATCGTCGCGGCGATCGCGGCGCCGCTGCTCGCGCGCTTTCCACCCGATCAGGTGCTGCTTGAAGAGATCCAGGTGGGGCCATCGCTGCGCCACTGGATGGGCACCGACGCGTCGGGGCGGGACCTGTTCAGCCGGCTCCTGTTTGCAGGGCGCGTGACGCTTGCGCTCACCGTCATCCCGGCGCTGCTGGCGGCGCTGGTGGCCGCGGTGCTCGGTGGGCTCGCCACCTGGCGGACACAGGCCTGGGCGGACTTGACGCGCGGGACCTCGCGTACGCTGCTGTCCACGCCCGCGTTTGCGCTCGCGCTCTCCCTCATCAGCGTGGCCGGTCGCGCGCCGGCCATGATCGGTTTGATTTTCGTCGTGTTCGGACTCGCGGAGATCGGCGCTCGGGCGCACAGGCTGATGGCGGGCACAAAGAACTGGTCGTTTGTGGACGCCGGGCTGGCGTTGGGCGCGACACCAGGATGGATCGGCGAGCGTCATCTCCTGCCGCACCT
>CBRGMJ010000144.1:0-5301 GCA_967797525.1 uncultured bacterium
CGGCGGGTGCTCGACGTCGAGATCCCGCGGCCTTTTCCGCGCATCTCGTACGCCGACGCCATGCGCCGTTATGGATCCGACAAGCCCGACCTGCGGTTTGATCTGCCGATCACCGATCTGACCGATCTGGCGGAGGCCAGCGGGGTCGAACGGTTTCGGGCCGCCACGGCGGGCGGCGGGGTCCTGCGCGGTCTGCGGCTGCCGGGGGCGGCGGGGATGAGCCGTCGGGACGTGGATGGGTTGATCGCGTCCGCTCAGGCTGCGGGGGCGGAGGGTCTGGCGACGCTCGCCCTCACGACCGACGGGCCAAAGGGATCGGTGGCGCGGCATCTCACCGACGGCGCGCGCGCACACATCGCCGCGCGCACCGCCGCGAAGGACGGTGACCTCGTCCTGTTCGTTGGCGGCCCGGCTACCATTGTCGCCTCAGCGCTGGGCCGCCTCCGTCTCGATCTGGCTGAGCGGCTGAATCTGCTGCCGGCCGGCGGCGCGTTGCGGTTTCTCTGGGTGCTGGAGTTTCCGTTGTTGGAGCGTGACGCCGAGCAGGGGCGCTATCTCGCCGTCCACCATCCCTTCACGGCGCCGATGGAGGAAGACCGGTCGCTGCTGGAAACCGCGCCGCTGCGTGTTCGCGCCCAGGCACACGACCTCGTGCTCAACGGGGTCGAACTGGGTGGCGGCAGCGTCCGTATCCACGAACGGGGCCTGCAAGAGCAGATGTTTCAGCTCCTTGGCATCGATCCCGCGCGCGCGCACGAACGCTTCGGCTTCCTGCTCGACGCGCTACAATACGGCGCGCCGCCCCACGGCGGGATCGCGCTCGGCCTCGACCGGTTCGTCATGCTGCTCGCGGGTGAATCGACGATCCGTGAGGTGATGGCCTTCCCAAAGACGGCCAGCGCCGCCGATCTGCTCATGGGCGCCCCCGGCCCCGTTGATCCCGACCTGCTTCGGGAAGCGCACATCGCCGTTGCAGACTAGCCAAGGAAAGTGTTAGCATGTGACTCACATAAGGGTTCTCTGCTGTGTGCGAGGCGGGCCGATAGCTCCGATCCAATGGCTACGTCCTGGGAGCCCGGCTCCGGTCGCTACGAGGCACACCGACAGTACGTTCGCCGGCAGCCCAAGCGGTCGGGGAGGCACCCACCTTGCGAGAGCGCAGGGTTCGGGAGCTTTCAGTCCGTACGGCATGGTGGAGAACGATTGACACGAGACGGCCACAGGGATGACCTGCGGCCGTCTCGCACGTCTGGCGGCGTCCCATTGGCGGCGCCGCCCTCGCGCGACGATGAAACGGGGGTCTGGGGATGTCGCTCTTCGAGCCGGGCGCGCACGATCTCTCCACGGCGCCGCTTGCCGCGCGCCTGCGGCCACAGTCGCTGGACGAGTTTGTTGGCCAGGATCACCTGATCGGCGACGGCCGGGCGCTACGTGCAGCCATCGAGGGCGACCACGTACGCAGCCTGATCCTCTGGGGCCCGCCGGGCACCGGGAAAACCTCGCTGGCCCTGCTGATCGCCGGCAAGACGCGGTCACACGTCGAACAGGTGAACGCCGTGACGGCCGGCGTGGCCGACCTCAAGCGGGTGATCGCCGCCGCCCGCGATCGCCGCACGTTCCACCGGCAGCGCACGCTGCTGATCATCGACGAGATCCACCGTTTCAACAAGGCGCAGCAGGACGTCCTGCTGCCACACGTCGAGGACGGCACGGTCATCTTGATCGGCGCCACCACTGAGAATCCGTTCTATGAGGTGAATGCGACGCTCGTCTCGCGGTCGACCGTCGCGCAGCTCGAGCCGTTGAGCGATGAGGCGATCCGCGCGATTCTCTCGCGAGCGCTCACCAACCCCCGCGGTCTTGCCGACCGGAGTCTCGACGTGGACACCGACGCGATGGACTACCTGGTCGGGGTCAGCAACGGGGACGCCCGCACGGCCCTCAACGCCCTCGAGGCCGCGGCGATCGCGACGCCAGAGACCGACGGCCGCCGGCACGTCACGAATGACATCGCGCGCGACGCCAGCCAACACCGCGTGCTGCGCTACGACCGCGAGGGCGACCAGCACTATGACATGATCTCGGCGTTCATCAAGAGCATGCGCGGTTCCGACCCCGACGCGGCCGTGTACTGGCTCGCCCGCATGCTCGCGGCGGGCGAGGATGCCCGGTACATCGCCCGGCGCATGGTGGTGCACGCCGCCGAGGATGTCGGGATGGCAGACCCGATGGCGCTGGTCGTGGCGACGGCCGCCGCCCACGCGGTCGAGTACGTTGGCCTGCCCGAGGCCCGCATCCCCATGGCCGAAGCGGCCATCTACATCGCGACCGCGCCGAAGAGCAACGCGGTCGTCAGGGCCATAGGCGAGGCCATGCACGACGTGCGCGAGCGGCGCGCGGATCCGGTGCCACGACCCCTACGAGATTCGAGTCATCCCCAAGCCGCCGCGCGGTTTGGCCATGGTGTCGGGTATCAGTACCCCCATGATTTTCCGGAGGGATTCGTCCGACAGCGCTACCGGCCCGACGGTGTCCAGGAGCGGCGATACTACCGGCCGACCACGTATGGCGCGGAGGCGGAAATACGGCGGCGCCTCGAAGCGTGGTGGGGCACGGAGTCCGAGTCAGCCTCGAGCGAGCAGCCCTCTCCCGAATCCAGTGGGAGCGAAGGCCGCCGCGACGCCTAGCGTTCGACCGGCGCGAGGCTTTGACACCCTTGGACCTACTTGCTACGATTTGATTGGATATTCTGACATCTCATGGGGGCCCGATGGCGAAGATCGCCGTCGCGATGAGCGGCGGGGTAGACAGCGCTGTGGCGGCGGCCCTGCTCACCGAGCAGGGCCATGACGTTGTTGGTCTGACCATGAACCTGTGGCCGTCGTGGTTGACCGAACCGGCGGCCGGCACGCAGACGTGCTGCGGCGTCAGTGCGATTGACGACGCCCGCGCTGTGGCCCGCACGCTGGGGATCCCGCACTACGTGCTCAACCTGCGCGAGGCCTTCGAGCGCGCCGTCATTGACTACTTTTGCGACGAGTATGCGCGCGGCCGCACGCCAAACCCGTGCATTGCGTGCAACCAGTCGATCAAGTTCAAGGTGCTGTTGAAGAAGGTGACCGACCTGGGGTGCGACGCGCTCGCGACCGGGCACTACGCTCGGATCGGCCGCGATCCGGTGACCGACCGGTTCGTGTTGCTGCGTGCGGCCGACGCGGCAAAAGATCAATCCTACGTTCTGTACGCGCTGACGCAAGACCAGCTGGCGCGGCTGCGATTCCCGGTTGGGGCGTACCGCAAGCCCGACATCCGCGCGATCGCGCGCCGGGCGAATCTCACGGTCGCTGAAAAGCCCGACAGCCAGGAGATCTGTTTTGTGCCTCAGGGGCACTACGGTGACCTGGTGGCGTCACGGCGGCCGGAGGCGGCGCGTCCTGGGCCAATCGTCGATCGATCCGGCGCGGTGTTGGGCACCCACTCCGGGATCGCGCGCTACACTGTGGGGCAACGCCGTGGTCTGGCCATCGCGCGAGCGGAGCCCACGTACGTGATCGGCATCAACCCGGAACAAAACACGGTGATCGTCGGGAGCCAGACCGATCTCATGCGTGGCCGCGTCACCGTGGGGCGCGTGAACTGGATCCTCCCGCCGCCACCACCAGCGCTCGTAAGTGCTCGGGTCCGTCACGCTGCCGCGGATGTCCCCGCGGCGATTGAAATGCGTCCCGATGGGTATATTGATGTTGTGTTTGCCGCGCCACAGCGGGCGGCGGCGCCCGGGCAAGCCGTGACCTTGTACGACGGCGAACGTGTGCTGGGCGGCGGTATTATCGAATCCGACGTTAAGGAGGTCAGCACATGAGTCATCGAACCGACTTCGTCTCCGGGTTCATCCTCGGCGGGTTGCTGGGAACCGCGCTCGCCCTGCTGTTTGCTCCGCGCACCGGCGAAGAGACCAGAGAGCGGCTTTTGGAATCCGCGGAGGATTTGCGCGAGAGGGCCCGCGAGCGCGCCGACGATGTGGCGCGGAAGGTTCGCGACGCCACTGACGATCTTTCACAGCGCAGCCGGACGACGCTCGACGAAGGCGCGACCAAATTGCGCGACGCCATCGATCGCGGCCGCGAGGCGTTCGAAGAGCGCACTCGCGGCAAACGGGGTGTTGGCCAGGAGCAGCGTCCGGAAGGCTAACACGGCGCTGCTGCCCCGGCTTCCCGAAGACCTCTCACCAGGGCTGGACATCATCCGGCGGCTTCGCGACGCCGGGTGGGAAGCGTATCTCGTTGGGGGAGTCGTCCGCGACCTGTTGTTGGGGCGCCACCCCCACGACCTCGATATCGTCACGTCGGCCCGCCCTGAGTCGGTCACCGACCTGTTTCCCCACACGGTACTCAACGGCGCGGAGTTCGGCGTCGTGACCGTTATCGTCGAGGGGCGGACGTTTCAGGTTGCGACGTTCCGCCGCGAGGGACCGTACCTCGACGGGCGGCGGCCTACCTACGTCGAGTACGCAGATTTGCGAGAAGACGTCCTCCGCCGTGATTTTACCGTAAACGCCCTCGTATACGATCCGATCGCCGACCGCGTGCTCGACTTCACCGGCGGCCTTGCTGATCTGGAGCGCCGGACGCTGCGGACTGTGGGCGAACCGGCTGCGCGGTTTGGCGAGGACCGGCTGCGCCTGCTACGGGCGGTGCGGTTTGCCACCGAACTCCAGTTTTCCATAGAGCCCTCGACCCTTGATGCGATCCGCACGCTCGCACCGACCATCGCCGGGGTGAGCGCCGAGCGGATCCGCGACGAGGTCCTGCGCCTGTTGGTCGCGCCGGAGCGCGCCGCCGGCGTGCGACTGCTGCAATCGAGCGGTGTGTTGGGGATCGTCCTGCCCGAAGTGGCCGCGATGGATGGTGTCCCGCAACCTCCGGAGTTCCACCCCGAGGGGGACGTCTTCACCCACACGTGTCTGGCGCTGCAGCACTTGGCCAATCCGACGCCCGCGCTGGCCCTGGCCACTTTGCTGCACGACGTCGGGAAGCCCGCTACCTTGACGGTCGCCGACCGTATCCGGTTTCATGGGCATGCCGACGTTGGCGCGCGGATGACAGATCAGATCTGCCAACGCCTGCGCATGCCGGTCGCCGACACGCGTGCCATTGTCACCCTCGTGCGCGATCATCTGCGGATCGGTGATCTGCTGGAGATGCGGCCTGGAAAGGCGACGCGAGTCCTGCGGCGGCCGGACTTTGCCGACCTGTTGGAACTGCACCGGGCGGATTGTCTGGCCAGTCACGGGGATCTGAG
>CBRGMJ010000145.1:0-5290 GCA_967797525.1 uncultured bacterium
CGCGGCGTTGTTTGTCTACGCGGTGATCCCCCTCGGGCCTGAGGTGCGCGTGTTCGGCCAGACGATTCCGCTGCGTCTGTCCGATCCGAACGTCGGCATCCTGCTGGTCCTGGGGGCATCGTCGATCGGTGTGTACGGTGTCATTCTTGGTGGGTGGTCGGTGAACAACAAGTACTCGCTGCTCGGCAGCCTCCGGTCCAGCGCACAGTTGATCTCCTACGAGCTGGCGATCGGGTTGGCGGTCGTGTCGGTGGTGCTCACCGCCAACTCGCTCAGCCTGGTCCAAATCGTCGAAGCGCAGCGGCGCGTCTGGTTTGTCGCGCTGCAACCGGTGGCGTTCGTCATCTTCATGATCGGCGCGTTCGCCGAAACGAACCGTGCCCCGTTCGATCTTCCCGAGGCCGAACAAGAGTTGATCGCTGGCTTTCAGACCGAGTACGGCGGCTTCAAATTCGCGATGTTCTACATCGGCGAGTACGTCGGCGTGGTCACCATGAGTCTGCTCGCGTCGACCTTATTCTTCGGAGGATGGCAGGGTCCGCTGCTGCCCGGGCCTCTGTGGATCGTGATCAAGACCCTGGTCTTCGCCAGCTTCTTCATCTGGATCCGCGCCACATTGCCGAGGGTCCGCCACGATCAGCTGATGGCCCTCGGCTGGAAGGTGCTGATCCCTCTTGGATTGCTCAACGTCGCGGCGACGGCCGTTGTCGTCACGCTGACGGGAGGGTAGGAGGATGCCAACGGTCCTGAAGCAGGCGGTGGCCATGCTGCGGGGCTTGCTTGTGACGGGTCGCTACGCGCTGCGCCCGCCGGTGACCACGCAGTATCCGGACGAAAAGACGCGCGTCGAGCCGCGCTTCAAAGGCCGCCATTGGCTGACCCTCTACGCCGACGGTCTGGAACGGTGCGTGGGGTGCGAGTTGTGCGTCATCGTGTGTCCGTCGCAGGCGATCCTGGTGAAGGCCGCCGAGAACACGCCCGAACACCAGGTGAGTAAGGGCGAACGGTATGCTGAGGACTTCCAGATCAACATGCTCCGCTGCATCTTCTGCGGATTCTGCGAGGAGGCGTGCCCGACCGGCGCCATCGTCCTGGGTCACGAGTATGAGCTCGCGGGGTACACTCGCGAGTCGATGATCTATACGAAGGCGATGCTGACTGAGCCGTCACCCGGCGCGTCTGGTCGCGACCCGGATCGGGAGGTCTAGCGCCCGTGGAGTGGCTGATCTTCGTGCCTGCGGCCTGTCTGGCCCTGGCGGGCGGCGTTGGCGTGATTGCGTCGCGGCAACCTGTGCATAGCGCGCTCGCGCTGCTCGTGGTGCTGGCGGCGCTCGCCGTCACGTACCTGCTGCTGGCGGCGCAATTCATCGCGGTGCTTCAAGTGATCATCTACGCTGGGGCCATCGTCGTCTTGTTCCTCTTTGTCATCATGCTGCTGCACGCGAGGCGGGGAGAGGGGTCGCGCGAGAAACTGCCCCGCCAGCGCGCCACCGCGATCGTCTTCGGCGCGGTCTATCTCGTGGTCCTCGCCGTCGCGGTCCTGGCGGCGACAGGACCCTTCGCGCAAATCGAGCCCGACTTCGGGACGGCGCAGCGGGTCGGCCAGTCCCTGTTTGGCACCTACGTCCTGCCGTTCGAACTGGCGTCGATCATCCTCCTCGTCGGGATGATTGCCGCGATCGTGCTGGGTCGCCGCCAATCCGGCGAGGAGCCGCGGTAGTCTGTGGTCCCGCCGGGCGCTTATCTGCTGCTGTCTGCGGTGCTCTTTGTGTTAGGCACCGTCGGCGTATTGGTGCGGCGCAACGCCCTGATCATCTTCATGGCGGTTGAGTTGATGCTGAACTCGGTCAACCTGGCCTTCGTGACGTTTGCCAGACAGTTGGGCACGGTGGACGGTCAGGTCATCGTGTTTTTCGTCCTGGTCGTGGCCGCCGTGGAAGTCGTGGTCGGTCTCGCGCTCATTGTCGACATCTTCCGATCGCGGGACTCCGTGGATATCGACGACGTCGATCTGTTGCGGGGGTAGTGACGATCCAGCTCGCGCCGTGGATCCTGCTCTGGCCCCTCTTGGGATGGCTGACCAACGGGTTGATCGGCCGGCGCCTGCCCCGCGTGCTCTCAGGCTGGGTGGCCGCCCTGGCCGTCGCCGCCAGTTTCGTGACCGCGCTCGCCGTCCTCTCCGCGTTTGGTGAGACCCGTGCGCCTGGAATGTCGCTGGCGATCCGCCTTCCGCTTTATTCGTGGCTCGGTGCCGGCGATCTGGACGTGCAGGCCGGCCTGCTCGTGGACGCGCTGTCGCTGGTCATGGTGCTCGCCGTCACCGGCGTGGGGTTGCTGATCCACGTCTACTCGATCGGGTACATGGCCGACGACCCCAACGCGAGTCGCTACTTCGGCTACTTGAACTTGTTCATGTTCTCGATGCTGCTGTTGGTCCTCGCCAGCAACCTGCTCGTGCTGTTCATCGGTTGGGAGCTCGTCGGGCTCTGCTCATACCTGCTGATTGGATTCTGGTTCACACGCCCGGCGGCCGCCACGGCGGGACGGAAGGCGTTTGTCGTCAACCGGGTCGGTGACGCCGCGTTTCTGCTCGGTGTGTTCATCCTGTTCACCTCGCTGAACACGCTGGACATCCTGACGATTCGTGACAGTGCCGCCGGCCTCTCGGACGGTGCGCGCACCCTGGCCGCGCTGCTGCTATTTGCGGGCGCCACGGGGAAGTCCG
Source organism: uncultured bacterium (assembly GCA_967797525.1). Classification (GTDB taxonomy): domain Bacteria; phylum Sysuimicrobiota; class Sysuimicrobiia; order Sysuimicrobiales; family Humicultoraceae; genus JBGPNN01. Next base: position 2,726 of record CBRGMJ010000145.1, read on the forward strand.
CCCAGCTCCCCCTGCACGTGTGGCTGCCCGACGCGATGGAAGGCCCGACGCCCGTGTCGGCCCTGATCCACGCCGCCACGATGGTGACGGCCGGCGTCTTCTTGATTGCCAGGCTCGACCGTCTCTTCCTTACGGCACCGGGCGTGCCGGCCGTGATCGCGATGGTCGGTGCACTGACCGCCTTGTACGCCGCCACAGTCGCCCTGCGCCAGCACGATCTCAAGCGCGTGCTCGCGTACTCGACCATCAGCCAGCTCGGCTACATGTTCGTGGCCATGGGATCTCTGGCGCCGGCCGCCGGCATCTTTCATCTCGTCACCCACGCGTTCTTCAAGGCGCTGTTGTTCCTGGCCGCCGGCAGTGTGATGCACGCCATGCACGATGTCATCGACATGCGCCGTCTGGGCGGGCTCGCCCGACCGCTGCGTTGGACCGCCGGCGGGTTCGTCATCGGCGTACTGGCGATTGCGGGGATCCCCCCGTTTGCCGGCTTCTTCAGCAAAGACCTGATCCTCGAGCACGCGTTCGCGCTGGGAATGCACACGGGTAACTATCTGCCCTATGCGCTGGGCCTGCTGACAGCGTTCGTGACCGCGGTCTACATGACCCGGGCGGCGATGCTCACCTTCGGTGGCCGGCCGACCGACCAAGACGCGCGCCCGCACGAGTCGCCGCCGCTCATGCTCTGGCCGATGGGTCTGCTCGCCATGCTGGCGATGGGTGGCGGGGCGCTCGGAGCGCAGGCCGCAGGCGAGCCGCTCCTCCGCTTTCTCGGCCCGTTGATGGCACCGGCGACGGAGTTCGCGAAACATCCCCCTGCGCTACTGCTCGCCGGTGCCTCAAGTGCCGTCGCCCTTGCCGGTGTCCTCGTCGGATGGACGGCGCACCGTGATCGCCGCGACCCAGCCCTCGGGGCGGTCGGAACCTTCTTTGAGCGCGGCTGGTATATCAACGATCTCTACGAGGCCGTCATCGTCGCTCCCGGAAAAGTGCTCGCCCGTTGGCTGGCGGGTCCCATCGACTTGGGGCTGATCGACGCCGCTGTCAACGGCGTCGGCCACGTGTTCGGAGGATTTGGCGAGGCGGCGCGCCGAGTGCAGACCGGATACGCGCGGCAGTACGCCCTAGTGCTGTTGATCGGGACCATCCTCATCGTGGGCTATTGGGTGCTGAGGTAGCCTGTGCTCTCGGCGCTGATCTTCCTGCCGCTGGCCGGTGCCATCCTGATCGGGTTCGTCCCACGCGACCGCGAGCACATGATCCGTTGGCTCGGGTTGTCGGCCACCCTAGGGGCACTGTTGCTGGCCGCCCGTCTCTTCCAGCTGTTTGACGCCTCGTCCGGGGGCATGCAGTTTTCCGAGCGAGCGCCCTGGGTGCCATCGCTGGGCATCGGCTATCATGTCGGCGTCGACGGCATCTCGCTGCTGCTCGTCGGTCTGACCGCCGTCATCTTTCCGATCGCGCTGCTGGGCTCCTGGGGGTCGATCACCGAGCGGGTGAAGGCGTTCACCGTGGCCATGCTCGGTCTAGAAACCGCGGTCCTGGGGACGTTCCTCAGCCTCGACCTGATCCTCTTCTACGTCTTTTGGGAAGCCGTGTTGATCCCCATGGCCTTCCTCATCGGCATCTGGGGGAGTGCCAACCGACGGTATGCGGCCATCAAGTTCTTCCTATATACAATGGCCGCCAGCGTTCTGATGCTGGTGGCCATTATCGCCCTCCACGTCATCGGCATCGGCCGGCTCGGCGAGCGCACCTTCGACCTGCAGCGGTTGGCCGAGATGGGGCTTCCGGCCGGTCTGCAGGGACCGCTGTTCGCCGCCTTTGCCCTGGCCTTTGCGGTCAAGGTGCCGATGTGGCCTCTGCACACGTGGCTGCCCGACGCGCACACCGAAGCCCCGACCGCCGGCAGCGTGATTCTGGCCGCGGTGCTGCTGAAGATGGGGACCTACGGGTTCGTCCGCTTTGGGCCGTCACTCTTCCCGCAGGCGCTGGCCGCCTCCGCGCCCTTGATCGCCACGTTGGCCATCATCGGGATCCTCTATGGCGCGGCCGTCTCGTGGGTCCAGACTGACCTCAAGCGTTTGGTGGCGTTCAGCAGCGTCAGTCATCTGGGGTTTGTGATGTTGGGGATCGCGGCGCTCAACGTGCAGGGTCTGCAGGGCGCGCTGATCCAGATGATCAATCATGGCGTGAGCACCGGCGCGCTGTTTCTCGTCGTCGGTGTACTCTACGATCGTACCCACTCGCGCGCGATCGCCGACTACGGGGGCGTGGCCGCGTTGATGCCGCGGTTCGCGGCTGTGTTCACCATTGTGGCGGTCTCCTCCGCGGCGCTGCCCGGCACCAATGGATTCGTCGGCGAGTTCTTGATCCTGTTGGGCGCGTTTCGTACGTCGTCCTGGTGGGCCGCTCTGGCGGTCGGCGGCGTCGTCCTGTCGGTGGTCTACCTGCTGTGGGCGTACCAGCAGGTGATGCACGGGCCGCCGACGGCCAAACACCCCGACCGCCTCATCGACCTGACACCGCGCGAGATGCTGGTCTTCGTCCCGCTGATCGCGATGA
>CBRGMJ010000146.1:0-5279 GCA_967797525.1 uncultured bacterium
TAGATATCCTGACCGGCGCTGTCGGTCCCAAACCAGTGGATGGCGCTCGGGGGCAACAGTCGACGCGTGAGATCCACCTGGGTCGGGTTGTGCGTGGCCAAGGCGGGTGCGAGCGCGGCCACGATCAGCATCCCCGCCACGATCGCGAGACCCAGCAATGACAGATAGTTGCGGAGCAGCGGGTGCAGGCGCCGCGGTCGGGCCGGCACGTTCGCCGTCACGACTCCTGGGGATGGCTCAGGCGTAGCGGATGTGCGGATCGCAGAAGGCATACAGAATGGCCACCGCCAGATTCGCCGTGGCAAACGACACGGCCGCGAAGATCGTAAACGCCATGATGACAGGGCCGTCATATGCCAGGATCGCCTGCACCGCGTACTGACCGATGCCCGGCCAGTAGTAGATCAACTCCGTGACGACCGAACCGGTCAGGAGCGCGCCAAACGACAGGCCAACGACGGTGAGGATCGGCAGCATCGCGTTGCGCAGCGCATGCCGGTAGTGCACGCGACGGCGGTGCACGCCTTTGGCGCGCGCCGTACGGATGTAGTCCTGCGAGAGGACCTCGAGCATCGAGGACCGTGTCATGCGCGAAATCAGCGCGATGAGCGGCAACGAGAGCGTGGCCGCAGGCATCACCAGGTGAAGCAGCACATCGACCAACGCCCGACCGTTGCCCGTCACAAGGCTATCCACGAGGAGAAATCCCGTGACCCGCTGAACGGGCGCGGCTATTTCGATGATGTTGCTCAACCTGCCGCCGGGCGATGGGAGCAGCCCCAGCTGGTAGTACAGGAACATTTGGAACACCAGACCGAGCCAGAAGATGGGCATGCAGATGCCCGCGAGCGCGAGGACGCGACCGGCATGGTCGACGAGGCTGTTGCGGCGCGTCGCGCTGAGCACGCCAAACCCGATCCCCGCAGGGACCGCGATCAACAACGCCGACAGGGCGAGTTCCACGGTGTTGGGCAGGCGCTCAGCCATCTCGGCCAGCACCGGCCGGCTCGACTTCACCGAGATGCCGAGGTCCCCGCGCGTGAGGTCGCGCAGGTAGAGCACGTACTGAATCAACAGCGGTCTGTCCAGATGGTACTGCTCTCGGATGAGCGCGAGCGTCCGCCCAGACGCGCCTTCACCCCGCTGGCCGGTCCACAGCAGCGCCACGTCGCCCGGGACGACCCGAGAAATGACAAAGACGACGATCGTGACGCCGAAGAGGACGAGGCCTAGTGCCGCGAGCCGGCGCAGGATATAGCGAGCCACGAGCTCGCCCGCCGGTTAGCGGGGGCCGACCTTGCTCATCGGATAGTAGACGCTCGGTGCGGTCGTCGCAGGGTTGTGGACCCATCCCCGTACCCAGTTCGCCTGCACGTTGAACGGGTTGATGGCGCCATCCAGCTCCGCGACCTGGACCATCGCGGCGTCGTTGTGGAAGTAGGTGACGATGCGCCGGTAGAGGTTACAGCGCGTCTCCATGGTGCCCGCGGTCCGAGCGGCTTCGATGAGCGCATCGGTGTCGGCGTTGCCGGCGTAGGACGACCCGAAACCGACCGGCGGCCAGTACCCGGTGCGGTAGGGGTGCATGAAGTACTCGGCGTCGGGGTAGCTCCCCGTCCACCGCGCCTCGAGCAGCGGCGCGCCCGGCGGCGTGCGCGTGAACCGCAGCCAGGTCGCCGCGTCCACTTCCTCCAGACGGAGGGTGATCCCGATCTTCTGCAGATCAGCCTGCCACATCAACGCGCCCTCGCGCTGGAGCACGTAGTTCGTCTGGTATCTCAAAATCAGCCCGCCCTCACGAATGCTGCGCTGTGCATCGGCCGACGCTTCGGCGAAGGCGGCCTTGGCCTTGTTGAGATCATAGTCGTAAAGAGGCGCGTCGGCGATGTGGCACGAGGAGCCGGTGGGGATGATTCCCCGCATCCGCCTCGCATACCCGTTCATCACGGACTTGAGGAACAAGTCGTAGTTGAACGAATGCGCAAGACCGCGCCGCACCGCCAGGTCGCTCGTTGGCAGCACCTTGTGATTCATGTTGAGCCACATCAGGCCGAGGCTGGCCAGCGGGCGGCTCTGGGTGTCCCGCTCCATGACGCGAAGGGGCAGCCCCTGCGTCCGGATCCGATCCTTCAAGCCGGGCAGCGCGATCGGCGAGACTTCTGCGATGTCGACGTCGCCGCGCTCAAGCAGCAACAGCCGCGTTGCTTCCTCGGGCACGACCTGGATGATCACGCGCTCCAGGTTGGGCGCCTTCCATCCGCGCCAGTAGTCGGGGTTGCGCTTAAACGCCACCCTCTGGTTGGCCCGGATTTCCTCGAGGATAAACGGCCCGGTCCCGGCGCTGTGCGTCGACACGTAGCTGTTCAGCTGGCCACGTCGGATCCCACCGTTGCTCTCGACAAACGTCGGATCGATGATGCCTAGGATGACGGGGTTGGCGACGATATACGGCCAGGCCAGCGATGACTTCTCGAGGTGGAACCGAACCGTATGCCGGTCCACGACCTCGGTGCGGTCGTACAGCCCCTCCAGGGGAAAGATCGCGCCCAACCCGATGGCCATGTTGCGGTCGATGGAGTATTTCACGGCCTCGGCGGTGACCTCGTTGCCGGTCGTAAACTTGATCCCACGCTTCAGCTTGAACTCCCACACGCGGCCGCCCTCCAGCCGGCGCCACGACTCGGCCAGGAACGGCTGCGGCTCGGTCGCCCCATCGGGAAACGCGGTCAGCGTCTCGTACGCCTCCATCACCAGACGCCAGTTGGTCACGCCACGCGCAGTCTGGGGGTCGACGTTGTCGTGCGCGCCGATACTGCTCAGCGCGACACGCATAGTATCGGCGAACTGCGGGCTCCACGTGCTGGGCCCCGCGGATGCCATTGACGCCGCGAGCACCAGCACCGAGACGAGGGACAACACTCCCCATCGCAGCAGGGCGCGTGGGCGCATCCTCAATCCTCCTCGTGAGTTTGGGATCATCTTCAGGCTGTCGGACTCCTTCAGCGAGAAGGGAGAGACTCCTGCCCGTCCATCCACTTCAGGGTGACGTCGACGAGTTCTTTCGTCACGTCGTCTGCCTTGCGTCCGCGAACCGTGAGCCCGTGATCGCCGCCGTCGACGACGTGCAGCGTCGCTGTGACGAGCCGGCAGATCGTCGCGGCCAACAAGTCGGGTTGCGCGAAATTGTCTCGCGACCCTTGAAGGAAGAGCATCGGCACGGCGATCTTCGGCAGGTGCGCGTCGCGCAACTGGTCGGGCTTTCCCGGTGGATGGAGCGGATAACTCAGGAAGACCAGACCGGCCGCCGGATATCCGGCGGCGACGATATGCGACGCAATCCGCCCACCCATTGACCGTCCACCAAGAAAAAGCCGGTCCGCCCGCTCGGCCACCTGGGCGGCAACGCCCTGATAGCAGGCCTCGAGTCGCGCGCGGGGATCTGGGATCTTGCGCCTCGCTTCAGCGTACGGGAAGTTGAACCGGACCGTCCCGATCCCGCGATCAGCCAGCGTCTCGGCAAATGCTGCCAGTCCGGGCGTGTGGAGAGTGCCGCCCGCCCCATGTCCCAGCACCAGGTACGTCTCACCGCGCGCCGGATGGTTCCACACGGCCGAGACCGCGCCGTCCTTCCACTCGATCGTGCCGCGCTCTATTGTGCTCAAGTGAACTGACTCACCGCCAGGACGTTGCCTTCACTGTCTTTGAAAAACGCCGCCTTCTCCGACGCCAGTGTGGCGATGCTATTGATCGTCTTGAGGCCCGGAACATCGTACTCCTCAAAAATCAAACCCGAGCGCTTCAGATCATGCACCGCCTTCTCGATGTCGTCGACGACGAAAGCCGCCACCGTATGATCGGCCTTTGTGGGCTGCCGCTGAAAGAGAAACAACCGCGTCCCGCGCCCGCACTCATACAGAAGACCGTCCGGTGTCACCGGACCCGCGGGCTTGAGCCCGAGAACCTGTTCGTAGAATCGTCGGGCGCGGGTCATATCGACGACAGGGATCGTCGCCATGGCGGCAGCATGGGTGAGCGTGGTCTAGCCTCCTCGAACGAGTGAGTGGAACTCTGTCGACGGCAGCCCGTCGGCCAACGCGGCGAGCGTGCCGTGCTGCTGGATTTCCAGCGCCAGACGCCGCACGGCGCCGATCGCCATTCGTGTAAACGCCGATCCGTAAGACACGCGCGCCACACCCAGGTCTTGGAGATCACGAACCCCAACCGTCTGCGGGCCGGCCAACACGCTTACCGGCGCCCTCACTTCCCGCACCAGCCTGTCGATCACCTCGCGCGTGTGCGCGTTGAGGTAGAAGATGCAATCGGCGCCCGATTCGGCGTACGCGTTGCCGCGCCGGATGGCCTCGTCCAGCGCCCTGAGCGGGTCGTCGGCGATGATCGCAAGCGCATCGACCCGCGCGTTGAGGAAGAATTCGCTCTTCAGGGCTCCTCTTGCTTCGTTGACCGCGGCAATCTTTTCCAGCTGTCGTGGCAGGTCAGCGAGACGCCGCTGCCCGCGGCCCTCAATCAGGCCGTCTTCAAGGTTCATCCCCGCGGCGCCGGCCTCAACGAGGGCACGGACCATGTCGGGAATCTGGCGCGCGCCGCCATACCCGGCCTCGCCGTCGGCATTGACCGGAGCGTCGACCGCGGCCGCGATCTGTCCGGTGATCTGGACGAACCGGTCGCGACCCATCAATTCTCCGTCAGGGTATCCGAGAACGGCCGCCATTCCCGCGCTCGAACATTGAATGGCCTTGAATCCCATGCGCGCGAACAGCAGTGCGCTCAGCACGTCGTGGGCGCCGGGCATGACCAGGATCTCAGGCGCGCGGACCAGTTCGCGAAGCCTCCGGCTCTTCTCGTTGGCGGCGGTCACGATGACGCTCGGCAGACCTTCCATGATGCGCGCTCCTCAGGCGAGGCTCCACTCAGCGTCCGCATCAGCACCCGACACCTTGCCCTCTACCTCCAGCTTTAGGAGGTGGGCGTGGACCGACAGAGCCGCCATGCGGTGCAGAGATCCAGGAAGACCAGTGTAGATGAGGGACACGAGATCTGCGATGCGGCGCGGCCCAGCGCGGAGAGCGTCGAGCACCTGTTGCTCCCGCATGAGCCGGTGTTTGACGTATTCGTCGATGACCGCATCCGGGCTCTTGATCGGTTCACCGTGCCCGGGATAGATGCAGGTCGCGCGCCGTTGTCTGACCCGCTCGAGCGACCGCAGGTACGCCCCCATATCTCCATCCGGAGGCCCGATCACGACCGTCGACCCGTTCATC
>CBRGMJ010000147.1:0-5271 GCA_967797525.1 uncultured bacterium
GGAAATGGAACGCAGTACCCCTACGGTCGACGGCCGTAACGACGCCGGTCAACTTTATCTTGTTCTTGTCATCGGCCCGCGCAGGGGCAACAGAAAGCGCAGAGAGCAACAGGACAAAGGCTATTCCCCAAGCGAAGGCTCTTACAAGTTTCACAACAATCACCTCCACCCTTCGGTGCGTATGTACCCATCCTGGAGGTTTTCACGGCGCCGGGTCGCAGAACCTGACACACGCGGAGTGAAGGACGGGGAGGAACAGAAGCCGTGGCGGTGCAGCCGATCGTGCCGGGCGTGTACCCGATTTCCCTGGGGTTCGTCAACGCCTTTCTGATCTTGACCGACCATCTGACCCTGATCGACACGGGCGTTCCCGGTAGCGCCGAGATGATCCTCGAAACGGTGCGGGACCTCGGCCGGCGGCCCTCGGACATCCGTCACATCCTGGTGACGCACTGCCACCGCGACCACGCCGGCAGTCTGGCGGCACTGAAGCAGGTCACCGGCGCGCGGGTCTACATGCACCGGGCCGATGCCGCGCTCGTGCGCAGCGGTCGGGCCATGCGGGCGTTCCGGCCCGCCCCGGGTCTGATCAACGCCTTGCTGTTCAAAATGTTGGTCCCGCGCGGGGCCGTCGAGATCGAGCGGGCCGAGATCGACGAAGAGGTGCAGGATCGCGAAGACCTGCCTGCCGCGGGCGGGATCCGCGCGAGTCACACGCCCGGCCACTCCGCGGGACATCTCGTGTTCCTCTGGCCGCGGCATGGCGGGGTGCTGTTCGCCGGCGATGCTGCGGCCAATGTTCTCGGGCTCGGGCTGAGCGCCGGCTACGAAGACCTCGGGACGGGGAAGCGCAGCCTGGTCAAGATCGCGGCCTTGAATTTTGCCGTGGCGTGTTTCGGCCACGGTCGGCCGATCCGCGGCGGGGCGTCAGCACGGTTCAGGCGGAAGTGGCGGGGCTAGAGCAGGCCGTCCTCCGTGGCCAGCCCGACGATCAGGCTGCCCCAGAACAGTTTGAAGGCGCGGACATAGTCAGTGTCGGTGATCGCGATCGTCCGCGGCCCCAGCCGCCTGATGCCGGGAAAGAGTGTATTCATGTGGGCGCAGGCGGTGCGTTTGAAATCCACCTCGAACGTCACCGGGCTCGCCACCTTGTGGGGCTGCACGCGTCCCGCGCGGACGGACTCGACCGCGATCTTGGCGCGCTCGCGGATCAAGGCGTGCGCGCGCTCGGGCGTTAGGCTCAACCCGACCACGCGGTCGATCGCGTCCTTGACCTGGGCCACGGTGATACCGGGCAGACGCCGTTGCGCATCACCACACACTGCGCTGTCTCCCGTAATGAGGGCCACCGGCACGTTGAACGCTCCGGCCAGACCGGCGTTGATGGCCGCTTCGTCGACCGGCTCACCATTGAGCCGGACCTCGTACACGAGCCGGCCGAGCAGCGTGTGGTTGAGGATGCCGTCGCCGCCGCCCTCGCGCTGATGGTAGCCGACGAACAGCGCGGCGTTGAAGCCGCCGTCGATGCCTTCCATCTGCGCCAGGATCTTGTTGCTGCCGCTCATGAGGCGGGCGGCCGGGTGGAGCTCCTCGATCAGGAGATTGGTCATCGGCCCGTGTCCGTCGCTCACGACGATGTCAGTCGCGCCCGCGGCCAGGGCTCCTTCGATCGCCGCATTCGCGTCTTGTGTCATCAACTTCCTGAAGCGATCGTACTCTTTTTCCCCAGGGCGGACGTGTTTGCCGACCGCGACCCCCGTGATCCCTTCCATGTCCACCGACAGATAGATCCGCACGCTGTTCCTCCCTTCAAATTGTGCTGCGCGTCTGCTGTTTCGGGACGCCGGCGCCCGGCCCCTCCGGAAGGAAAGTCCTCCGAGGCGTCCGAAACGTACGGAGACACCAGGCACGACCCACCCCAACGGACCACGTGGTGACCATGAGGCCGATCGCTCCGCTGGCTATACTGATCGCGGTCGTGTCGATGACCGGCATGGGGCCGGTCATGGCGCAGGCGCCGCCGAACGGCGCGGTATTGCAGGCCTTGGTACTGAATCGCGACACAAGCAGTTTCTTTCGGCGGGGCACGGCCTTCCATCTGGGCAACGGATTGTTCTATACGAACGCGCACGTCGTCAAGTCGCCGTTGATCCCGGAGGGGTTCAAAGAGTGGTATCTCGCGGGCACGGCAGCGACCCGGACCAGCGACTCGTGGCTCCCGGTGACGGTCGACTGCATCCATCCGGCCTGGCGCCCGGGTGCGGATGCTACACTGGCCGTCCCGTACGACCTCGCCCGCCTGAAAGTCTCCGGCACGCCGGCGCTCCCGCCGGCCCTGTCCGTCTCGGCACGGACGGCGTCGCCGGGGATGCGGGTCCGCGTCGTGGGGTTCCCGGCGGCGTCACGCGGCTGGCCTCCGGTGATGTATTCGGCGAAGGGCCGCGTGGCGGAGCTTTCCGTCGACCAAAACATGCTCATTGAGATGGAGTCGGGGTTCGTCCTCGAAGGGTCGAGCGGGTCGCCGGTCCTCGCCGAAGACAACGCCGTCGTGGGCATTCTATACGGCAGTGATGCCGCCGGACATGTCGCCATGACCACCCACGCCTTGCGGTCGATGTGCCCATAGCGCATCGCCAAGACCGGCAGGGAAGCGCCCTCCCGTGCAGGAACAAGGCTGTGCCGCGTCATGCCGGAGCTCTGCGGCGTTTCCCGACGAGGGTACCTGTGTGAAAACCGTCGAGCAGGTCATGTCGTCCGATGTCATCACCATCGGCGCGACCAGGACGGCGGCGGATGCCATCGCCCTGATGCTCGAACGCGACGCCGCCGTCTTGCCGGTCGTCGACGACGGTGAGCGTCCGATTGGCCTGATCACGATGCGCGACCTCCTCCGCGCGCTACCGTACCGGCCCGTCGTTGAGGTGATGCGTCAGGACATCCGGATGATCTCACCCCACATGCCGCTGTCGGAAGCGTATACCCTCCTAGAGCGGCAGCGGACCGGGCAACTGCCGGTCGTAGATGAAGGCCACGTGGTCGGTCTGATCACGATTGACGACGTCCTACGGGCCCTCGGGCTGCCGACGGATCCGCTGACAGAACTCCCGTGGAGCGCGGCCCTGCGCGCGCGCGCCGTCGATTTGTTGAAGCGCGGGTTTGAGATTGCGATTATCTTTATCGATCTGGATAACTTCGGTCTGGTCAACAAGCAGTACGGTCATGTGATGGGCGACAGGTATATCCAGGCGGTCGCCCACACGCTCCAGGCGATGTTCGACCCGTCGCGAGAACTCCTCTGCCGGTACGGGGGCGACGAGTTTGCGATCTTGACGACGCGTCACCGCGACGACGCTGAAGCGTTGGGCCGGCGCGCGGTCCAGATCATTGAGAAGCTGTCCGTGACGGGCGCCCCCGAAGGGATCGCGCTGGCGGCCTCCATGGGGATCGCCGGCGGAAAGCGTACGACCGAGCGTCAGGACATCCACTACGAAGCGACCGTCGACGATTTGATCACGCTTGCGAGCCGGCAGACGACACTGGCCAAAGTTCAGAAGGCCGGCGGCACGCCGGGGTGGGCCGGCGCAGGGGCGCACCCCCGCCTGCGGCTTCGGCGTGTCACGCTCTCGAGCGAAGCCGGTGAGGCTCACGCGGTTGTCGAGTTGGGTCTTCGCGATGAACACGTTGTCGGCGAGTCGCGTACCCCAAACATCGGCGTGGCACCCTGGCGCGCTCTGGCTGAATCGACCGTGCTGGCCGTGAACCAGGTGCTCCCGGACGGCTGGATGGCCGCGGTGGATGACGTCGGCATCGTGCGGGCGTTCTCGCAGATGCTGGCGACGGTGACGGTGCATCTGGGTCAGGCGGAGGGCTCGTCGAGACCGTACGCCGGCTGCGTCATCGTAGAAGACGATATCGGGCAGGCCGTCGTCAAGGCGACTCTGCAGGCCCTGAACCGGCGGCTCGGGCGTCTGCTCGCGGCGCGGGTTGCGAACCCATCGTGACCCAGACGCCGGTCAGTGTGATCGGGCTGGGGTTGATGGGCCGCCCCATGGCCCGGGTACTGCTCGAGTCGGGTTTCGACGTGCGCGGATGGAATCGTTCGCCCCTGCCGGCCGATGCCGCCGCTGGAATCCCCGTGTGCGCGAGGCTCGACGATGCGGCGCGTGCGGAGGTCTGCCTGCTGATCCTGGCGGACTCACCGGCCACCGACAGCGTGCTGGCAGAGCTCGAACCCCACCTGCGGGCCGGGCAGCTCGTCCTCGACATGGGCTCTTCGGATCCGGCGCGGTCGAACGTGCACGCCGCCAGGCTAGCGGCAAAGGGGATCGGCTGGGTGGACGCCCCGGTGTCCGGCGGGCCTGAGGGCGCCAGGGCAGGAAGCCTGGCCATCATGGTGGGCGGAGCCGAGAGCGATGTGGCGCGCGCGCAGCCGCTGCTCGACGTGCTCGGCGGCAACGTGGTGCACGTCGGCGGGCCAGGCGCCGGCCATACGGCAAAGGTCATCAACCAGCTGATCGTGGGGCTGACGATCGAGGCCGTGGCGGAGGCGCTGACCCTGGCCGAGAAGTGCGGTCTTGATCCCCAGCGCGTGCAACAGGCGCTCCGGGGTGGGTTTGCGGACTCGAAGGTGCTGCAATTGCACGGGACGCGCATGATCACGCGGGCCTATGTGCCGGGCGGCAGGGCGAGGTTGCAGCTGAAGGACCTGCGTCATGCCGTCATGCTGGCGACCGGGACCGGCATCCGGCTTCCACACCTCGAAAGCGCGGTCGCGCTGTACGAGCGGCTCGTCGCCCAGGGCGATGGCGATCTCGATCACTCCGCCCTGCACCGGCTGCTCTGTCCCGCCTCGTAGGCCCGTGCGATACTAAGAGGCACCACATCGCCGGTCGTCAGGAGACATTGAGATGCGTCCGTCGTGGCCCATCATCGTGCTGGCAGCGGCGCTCGTCGCTGCTGCGGGTCTCGTCGCACACGGAGGTCTCTATCAGTTTGTGGGCACCGGGACCGAGACGGGGTACCTGATCCATCGAGTGACGGGGCGCATGTGGTACGTGACCGGCACCACGCGGCAGCCCGTCTTTCTCGCGCCAAACAAGTTTGACAAGGATTACAGCAAGTAGGGTCCGATGCCGACGGTTGCCGACGTCATGACACGGAAGCCCTTTTCGCTGCTGGCGGGCGCCACCGTGGCCAGCGCGCTGGAGGCGATGCGCGAGCGCGGCATCTCGAGCGTCCTGGTGTTCCTGCTGCCCGGGTCGGCCGAGTGGG
>CBRGMJ010000148.1:0-5250 GCA_967797525.1 uncultured bacterium
CAGCATCAGGATCGTCGTAGTCTTTCCCGAGCCGTTCGGGCCGAGCAGCCCGAACACCTCGCCTTCCTGTAACGTCAGATTGAGGTTGTCGACCGCCACCACCTGGCCGTAGTGCTTGGTCAGATTGGTGGTCTCGATCACCGCGCTCATCGACGGCCGTACCTCTGTACCGCCTGCAACACCACCGCCACTGCGGCGAGCACGACCGCGATCCCAACCAGTCCCCACAGCCGTGACGTGACGACGGTAATGCGGAAATCTGACGAGGCCGACACGTCGCCGGCATTGGCGCGCAGCGTGACCATGTAGTCGCCCGCGATCGCCTTGGCCAGCGGTTTGATGTTCGCGGTCACGGTGGCCTCACCGTTTGGCGCGATCTCGGCGATCCGCTGCGGCTCGTACTTGATTTCCCACCCGGACGGCTCGGACGAGTTCATCTCCACGTTTCGGGCGGGCACGCCGCCGCGATTCTTGATGATGAGCTTCATCGGTGTGGCGGACCCGGCATACGCGCGCCCTGACAACCGGCCGCCCTCCGCGCTGGTGATCGAGATGTCGGCCCGCCCGGTCACCGTGAGGGTCAGCTTGCGTTCGGCGACGGCGTCACCCGATCGGGCCTTGACGACGACCTCGTAGTCGCCCGCCGGGGTCGTCTGTTGACCAAGGCTCACCTCGGCGTCGATATCGCGGGACTCTCCGGCCTTGATCGGCAGGCTCGTCACCTGCTGGCCGACGGCCGTAAACGTGATCTGTGCGCCTTTAGGGACTGTCCCGTCCAGGTTGACCAGCAGGTCGCGGTCACTGTCGTTGCGCAGAGTCAACCGGTAACGAAAGCTCGAGGTGGCGGCCCCGCGCAGCGTCGGCAGCTCGACATCGAGCGCCAGACGCGAGGGGAGGACGTCACCCATGGTCAGGGTCAACGGCAGTTCGGCCCTCGCGCCTTGTCCTTCGGCGGCCAGTCGGAATCGAAACGTGCCGCTCCGCGTCCCAGCCGGCGGTTCCAACCGGAGGCTGATCGTGATGTCTTGATCGGGACCAACCGCGACCGCGCTCACGGTGCGGCCGGCGGCGAGAAAGCTGGCCCGCCACCGTCCGGCGACTTCAACGACCCGCAGCGTCACGACCTGCGGGGCCAAACCGTAGTTCTTCACGCTCACCGTCAACGTCACGGGCTCGCCCGCGCGGATCGTCTGCGACGGGTAGGGCGTGGACAAACCGAGCCCCCTGTACGCCGGTTGGTCGGCGGCGAACACCGTCGTCATACCGGCACTGATGACGCTGACGACAGTGAGGATCAGGATGAACACTCTCGGCACTGAGGTCACCTCCAGGATACGTACGGACGCACAAGGCCCGCGGGCTGGGGCCACCGGCGCACTATTATAGCGACAACCGCCCAGATTTGTCTCCCCGATGTGGGGAGGTTTCAAAGCCGCAGGTGGTAGACTACCGGGTCTGCCGGGCGACTTCCTTCTCGGCTTTCTCCATAATCGTCGACGAGTGACCGGGGAAGACCGAGGCGTCGGGATTGATGTACCGCGCCGCGTTGTTGACGGCGGTGGCGGCTTCGCCGAACCCGGTGGCGATGAGCTTGAGTTTTCCGGGGAACGTGACGATATCGCCGGCCGCATACACGCCCGGGCGATTCGTCTCCATCCGCGTATTCACGACGATGGAGTCTTCATCAAGGGTTAGGCCCCACGTGGTGATCGGGCCCAAGTTGCTGATCAACCCCAGAAATGCCAGGACCGCATCAACGTTCAGGACTTCTTCCTGGCCCGTCTTGTTCTGAAAGATGACGGCTTCCTCGACATCGGGGTCTCCGCGCAGCCCGCGCAGTTCGTAAAACACCTTGACCATGATCGGCGAGTCAAACACCTTCTTCACGGAGTCGGCGTGAGCGCGAAACCCGTCGCGTCGGTGCATCAGCGTGATGGAGCGCGCATAGGGTACCAGATTCAAGGCCCAATCCAGCGCGGAGTCTCCACCACCGATCACCAACACGTTGCGATCGCGGAAATCCTCCTTGCGGCGCACCGCGTAGTAGAGTCCGTGGCCGAGGTAGCGGTCGAGCTCCGGACGCTTGTAGGTCTTCGGCGTGAACGCGCCGATGCCGGCGGTGATGAGCACGACCCGCGCGAGATACGGGCGTTCCGACGTCCCCACCCGGATGATGCCGTCGGGAAGATGGTCCAACGTGCGAATCTCCTCATTGAGCGCGACCGTCGGCTGATACTGCATGGCCTGCTCGACGAGGTTTGTCACCAGATCCTTGCCGAGGATCTTGGGGAAACCGGCGACATCGTAGATATTCTTGTCGGGGTAGAGAGCGGTCACCTGGCCGCCCAGGTCCGGCTGGCTGTCGATGATGGTGGTCTTGAGCCCGCGGAAGCCTGCGTAGTAAGCGGCGAACAAACCAACCGGTCCCGCACCGACGATGGCGAGGTCGAAGACGTCTTCCACAACCGTATTGTACCCATTTCTTGACACCCTTGCTCGCCCCGTGTCACTCTATGGAATAACGATTGGGACGCAACCGTCCTAACGTGACAGGGGGATGCCCACATGGCGGTCGGGACACAACGCAGCGCGGCGCCGCTTCTCAACAGGGAGCAACTGTCGCGTTACTCGCGCCAGATCATCCTCGAAGAAATGGGCGTCACCGGCCAGCGCCGGCTACTGGACAGCAAGGTGTTGGTGGTGGGGGCCGGTGGGCTCGGCTCACCGGTGTCGCTGTATCTCGCCGCGGCCGGCATCGGCACCCTGGGCATCGTCGACGGTGACCGGGTCGACCTCTCGAACCTCCACAGGCAGATCATCCACTATACCCAGGACATCGGGCGGCCCAAGACCGAGACCGCGCAGCGCACGTTGGGGTCCGTCAACCCAGACGTGAACGTCGTGCCCTACCAGACCCTCCTGACCTCGGAAAACGCGATGGACATCATTGCGGGTTACGACCTGGTCGTCAACGGCAGCGACAACTTCCCGACCCGTTATCTCGTGAACGACGCCTGTGTCCTGCTCCGCAGGCCGTTGATCGACGCCAGTATCCTCAAGTGGGAAGGGCAGGCCACCGTCTTCCTGCCCGGCCACGGCTGCTATCGCTGTCTGTTCCCGACCCCGCCGCCGCCCGGGTCGGTTCCGTCGTGCGCCGAGGGGGGCATCGTCGGGGCGGTGGCGGGATTCATGGGGACCCTCCAAGCGACCGAGGCCGTGAAGATCTTGCTTGGCGCCGGCGAGCCGTTGGCGAACCGGCTGTTGCTCTTCGATGCGCTGCAGGGCGACGTGCGCACCCTGCGGTGGAGCCGCAATCCGGCCTGCCCCGCCTGCGGCGATCACCCGACGATCACGCACCTCATTGACTACGAGCAGTTCTGTGGACTCCCGGGGCGAGGGCACGCACCGGCCGACGTCGAGGACACAGCTCCGGCCCTCGACGCCGACGAAGCGCGGCGGCTCATTGCTGAAGGCGCCCAGTTGATCGACGTCCGCGAGCCCTGGGAGTGGGCGATGTCCCACATCCCCGGCGCGACGCTGATCCCCGTCGGTCAAGTGGCGCAGCGGACGTCTGAGATCGATCCAAACCGCGTGGTCGTGGTGCAGTGCGCGAGTGGCCAGCGTAGCGCAAAGATCACCCTGTTTCTGCGCCAGGCGGGTTATACGAAAGCGTACAATCTTGCCGGCGGGATCGTCGAGTGGACGAACCGCCAGTACCCTGTCGAGAACGGAGACGGCCGGCGGTAGACAACCGGTGAACGCCGTCTCGACGCGGCAGGCGGTTCTGCGCGGGCCGCGCGTGCTCGATCTCGACCGCATTGCCATCCCGCAGCCCGGTCCTGGCGAGGTGATCGTCCGGATCCGGGCTGCACTCACGTGCGGTACCGATCTGAAGACCTATCGCCGCGGCCACCCGCGGTTGCGGTACGGTCCCTTCGGTCATGAGGGCGCAGGAGATATCGCGGCCGTCGGCCCGGGCGTCGCGGGCTTTCGCCTTGGGCAGGCCGTCGTCTTCACTCCGACCGCAGGCTGCGGGTCGTGTCCCCCCTGCGGGCAGGGTCGCGAGAACCTCTGCGCCACGCTCTTCGACGACATGGCGCTGGGAACGTACGGTGATGTGGTGCGCATCCCTTCGCGGATCGTCCGGCGGCATCTCTTCCCGAAGCCCGACGGGCTTTCATACATCGAGGCGGCGTTTATGGAACCGTTGGCCTGCGTGGTTCACGGGTGGCGTCGCCTCGGCGCGACCAACGGCGATCGTGTGGCGGTGATCGGCACCGGCGCGATCGGATTGCTGCACGTTCGCGAGGCCGCCCGCCGGGGGATGGAGGTCGCGGCGGTGGGACGACGGCCGACTGGGCTCGACCTGGCCAGACGCTTTGGTGCCACGTCGACCATTGATGCCAAGGAGATGGATCCGGCCCTCGGGCTGCGCGCGGCCTTTGGCGACGGGCCGGACGTCGTGATCGAGTGCACTGGGGCGATGGACGTGTGGCGGACTGCGCCGTCGTGGACCGCGCCGGGCGGCCGGGTGCTGCTCTTCGGCGGCCTGCCGTCTGGGAGCCAGCCGGCGTTTGATGCCGCGCGGCTCCACTACGGTGAGGTGGATCTGATTAGCGCATTCCACTACTGCACCGCTGATGTGACGGAGTCGCTGCGCCTCCTGGCCTCGGGTGCCGTCGCCCCGGCCGAGATGATCACGGGTCTCCGCGCGCTCGATGACGTCGGCGCCATCTTCGTAGATCTCGATCGCGGCGTGGGGCTTAAGTACGCCGTGCTGCCTGAGGGCACGCAGTGGCTATAGTCCGGCCGGCCGTGGCCCGGGCCCTCGTCTACCGCGGGCCTGGCGACCTGCGGCTCGAAGACGTTCCGCTGCCGGCGCCGGCTCGAGGAGAGATCGTGGTGCGAATTACCGCCTGCGGTCTTTGCCCCGGTGAGGTGATGGACTGGTACATGGCGCGTAAGGCGCCGCTGTCCTTGGGACACGAGCCGGTGGGCGAGGTCGTGGAGGCCGGAGACGGCGCCGGGTTCGCGCCCGGTGAGCGGGTCTTCGTCCATCACCACGCACCATGCATGACGTGCCGGCGGTGCCGGCGGGGCGACTTCGTGCACTGCGTGACCTGGCGCCCCCGGCGGCTGATCCCGGGCGGACTTGCCACGTACGCGCTGGTGCAGGCGGCCGCCGTGAGTACCGACACCCTGCGTATCCCCGCGCTACTCTCCGATGACGCAGCCACATTCATCGAGCCG
>CBRGMJ010000149.1:0-5239 GCA_967797525.1 uncultured bacterium
TCTGGATCCGGCGGACGTGCGGCGGCGAAACTTCATTCCACCGACGGCCATGCCGTGCACGATCGGTACGTTTGCCTTGGGTGAGCCGATCGTTTATGACACCGGTATCTACGTCTCGACGCTGGAAGCGGCGCTCGCGGCGATCGACTATGAACGCCGGCGCCGCGAACAGCAGCGTGCAGCCGGCGAAGGGCGCTTTCTGGGCATCGGTCTCGCGTGTTTCGTCGAAAAGGCCGGACCCGGTCCGTGGGAAACGGCGCGGGTGGCCCTCGATGCCGACGGCGGTGTCACCGTCTATTCGGGCGGCGCGTCGGTCGGTCAGGGCATGGAGACCGTGCTGGCACAGATCTGCGCGCAGGAACTCGGCGCGGCATACGACGATGTCGTGGTGAAGCACGGCGACACGACGACGGTCGCAGCCGGCATCGGCGCATGGGGCAGCCGCGTGACGGTTGTGGGCGGTAGCGCGGTCCTGTTCGCGGCGCGCGAGGTGAAGGGGATGCTGCTCGACCGAGGGGCGGCGCACCTCGAAGCGGCGCGTGACGATCTCATGGTCCGGGACGGTCGCGTGTGGGTGACTGGGGCGCCGACTCGGAGCGCAGCGTTTCGTGACCTCGTGACGCCCGATCGACTGCTCGAAGCGTCGCATCGGTACGACGCGACCAAAATGACATATCCGTATGGAGCGCACGCCGCGGTGGTCGAGGTCGACACAGCGACAGGCGCGATCCACATCCTTGAGTACGCCATCGCGTATGATGTCGGCCGGGCCGTGAACCCTAAGTTGGTGGAAGGTCAACTGGTGGGCGGGCTGGCGCAGGGCATTGGCGGCGCCATTCTGGAAGAACTGGCGTATGGAGAGGACGGGCAGCCGTTGGCTGTGACGTTCATGGACTACCTGCTGCCGACGTTTCTCGAGATGCCCGCGAACGTCACGGTGAGAATCCTCGAAGAGACACCAACGCCGCTGAATCCGCTAGGCGTCAAGGGCGCGGGTGAAGGCGGGACCGCCGCGGCGGGCGCCGCGATCGCCAACGCGGTCGCCGATGCGTTGCGACCACTTGGCGTCGAAATCACCGATCTGCCCCTGTCTCCTGATCGCCTGATCTCACTGGTGAGGCAGGCGACGCGCAGCCGATGACCGCCAATCCGCACATCGGCCGGTCGGTCAGGCGAGAGGAGGACCGGCCGCTCCTGACGGGTCGGGGAATGTACGTACCCGACCTGACACTGCCGGGGATGCTGCACCTGGCATTCGTGCGCTCCCCGCACGCAAGCGCCGCGATCGAGCGGATCGATGCGTCGCGGGCAAGTGCGCTTCCGGGCGTCGAGGCGGTTCTTACGGCCGCCGATCTGGCGATGCAGCCGATTGTCGCGGATTTCACCGGCGAGAACTACGCCATGACCGCCTGGCCGCCGCTCGCGCGTGATCGGGTGCGATTCGTCGGCGAATCGATCGCCGTCGTCGTGGCGTGCGATCGGTACGTGGCCGAAGACGCGGCCGATCTGGTCGAGGTCGAGTACGCAGCGCTGCCGGTCATCGCGTCGATCGAAGCGGCGCGACGGGCCCGAGCCACGTGTGTCCACGACGCGGTGCCCGGCAACCAGTACTTCCGCCGCGATCATCGACAGGGTGACGTCGATGCCGCCTTCGCCGCCGCGGCCATCACCGTGCGCGCGACGCTCCGGCACCAGCGTCTCTGCGGTGCGCCGATGGAAGGCCGCGGGATCGTCGCCGCATGGCAGCCCGACGGCCGGCTCCACGTGTGGGCGTCGACCCAGACGCCGCACGGTCTGAAGTCGGGTGTGGCGCGCTTTCTCGGGCTGCCGGAACATGTGGTGCGTGTGATCGCTCCCGACGTCGGCGGCGGGTTTGGGCCGAAGATGCACCTGTATCCTGAGGACGTTGTCGCGTGTGCCGTGACACGCGCGCTCGAACGCCCCGTGAAATGGATCGAGGATCGCCGTGAGAATCTGGGGACGATGACGCAGGCGCGAGAACAGGTGATCGACGCCGCGATCGCCGCCGACCGCGACGGTCGCATCCTTGCGCTGCGGGCCGACGTCGCGTGTGACAGCGGCGCGTACTCGACGTACCCGCTCACCTCGGCGCTCGAGCCGCTGGGCACCGTACAGATCATGCCCGGACCCTATCGCGTGCCAGCGTACGCGTACACCGCGCTGGCCGTGGCCACCAACAAGTGTCCGGCCGGCGCCTATCGTGGCGTTGGGATGACGGTCGGCGTGTTTGTGATGGAGTGCTTGATGGACCGGCTCGCAGCCGCCACCGGTCTCGATCCCGCCGAGGTGCGCCGCCGGAACTTCATCGGCGCCGACGAGTTTCCTTACGCCGCAGCGACCGGGCTCGTCTACGACAGCGGGCGGTATGAAGAGACACTGCGGGCCGCCGCCGACGCGTTCGCGTACGAAGAGGCGCGGCGGGAGCAGGCGCAGCTACGGCGGCAGGGACGGCTCGTGGGGATCGGGATCGCGACGTTCGTCGAGTACACGGGCATGGGGTCGAAGACGTTTCAGCGGCGCGGCATGGTGGAGGTGCGCGGTTACGACAGCGCCACGGTGACCGTCGATGCGTCGGGTCGCGTCGAGGTCGGGGTCTCGTGCCCATCGCAGGGGCAGGGGCTGCAAACCGTGTTTGCGCAACTTGCGGCCGGGGAGCTCGGGCTCGAACCTGCCGAGGTCGCCGTGGCGACGCTCGATACCGATGCCGTCCCAGCCGGCAGCGGCACGTTTGCCAGCCGGGCAGTCGTCTCAGGCGGCGGGGCCCTCGTGCAGGCGGCGCGGGAAGTCAGGACGCGCGCGGTCGAGGTCGCCGCGCACCTGCTTGAGGCATCGGCCGATGACGTCGCGTTGTCCGGAGGGACGTTCTTTGTCAAAGGATCGCCCCGACGCAAGGTGACCTGGCAGGACGTCGCTCGCGCGGCCCATGCACCGGCCGCCGCAGGGCTGCCCGCCGGATTCGAGTCGGGACTCGCGGCGTCGAGCACCTACGATCCCCCACCGGCCGCGTTTGGCAACGGAGCGCACCTGGCCATGGTCGAGGTCGACCGCGAGACGGGTCGCGTCGCCATCCTCAAGTATGTCATCGCGGGAGACTGTGGGCCGCTGGTGAACCCGATGATCGTCGACGGTCAGACACACGGCGGTCTGGCGCAAGGCATCGGCGAGGCGTTGATGGAAGAAGTGGTCTACGACGAGTCGGGTCAACTACTCAGCTCGACGCTCATGGACTACCTGATCCCGACGGCTATGGAGGCGCCCCGGGTGACGGTCGTACACCTCGAGACGCCATCGCCGAACACCGTGCACGGGTTCAAAGGCATGGGCGAATCGGCTACTATCGGCGCGCCGGCGTGCGTGGCGAATGCCATCGGTGACGCGTTGGGACGCCCCGTGGATACGCTGCCCATCAGCCCGCCGCGTGTGGTCGAATGGCTCAGACGCTGAGGAGACTACCACCGTAGGAGGACGCATGCCCAAGGCACTATGGAACGGTACCCTGATCGCCGAAAGCGATGTGTTCGAAGAGGTTGAAGGGAACGTGTACTTCCCGCCCGGGTCGATCCGGGCCGAGTTCTTCAAGCCCAGCGACACCCAGACGACGTGCCCGTGGAAAGGCGTCGCCAGTTACTTCGATATCGTCGTAGATGGGAAAGTGAACAAGGACGGTGCCTGGTACTATCCCACCCCAAAGACGGCGGCGGCCAATATCAAGAATCATGTCGCCTTCTGGAGAGGTGTCACCGTTGAGCGGTAAACGGACGCTGATGGTACCGAGGCTGGCTGCTGATGGGACACACAATCACGCTAAATCACACAGGTCGGTGTTGTGAAGGATAGTCGACGATGCGATCCCACTCGTCGGCCGCGGAGCGCGCGACGAACGCGACCAGCGGCTCGTCGCCGATGTTGAACACCTCGTGCGGCACGCCCGGTTTGATGTAGATGAAATCACCGGCCTCGTTGATGACCGACTCCGCCAGATTCTCGCCGTAGGTGTGTTTCACGCGCCCCTGGATGATGAACAACATCACCTCGAACCCCTCGTGGATGTGCGCGTAAGCGATACCGCCGGGCGGTACCGTGGCGACGTTGATCGAGAGGTGCGTCGAGCCCACGTTCTTGGCCGACATCCCCTGCATGTACTGGATGTTGTTCCAGGCGCGAGCGCTCCCGCCGCCGCGGATCACGGTGATGCCGTCGAGGTCTTCGATCGCGCAGCGGTCGATGGCGTCACGCGTCTGGCGGTCTGCGGTCATGGTCGGTGTCTCCCTTCGCTCGTGTGCCTGACGCCCAGGTACCGGAGCAAGGTCTCAGAATCCTGCGCCAATCCTGCGGGCGGCCCCGCGTACCGGACGTGACCTGTCTCCAGGACGACAACCTGATCGGCCACGCGCAGGGCGGCGTCGATCCGCTGTTCGACCAGCAACACCCCGACGCCCCGCGTCTTCAGCGTCATGACCG
Source organism: uncultured bacterium (assembly GCA_967797525.1). Taxonomy (GTDB): domain Bacteria; phylum Sysuimicrobiota; class Sysuimicrobiia; order Sysuimicrobiales; family Humicultoraceae; genus JBGPNN01. The sequence continues at coordinate 4,483 of CBRGMJ010000149.1, forward strand.
TGTCCATCAACCTCTGCACCAGGATCGGCATCAGGCCTTCAGTGGGCTCGTCCATCAACAGATACGTCGGATTCGTACACAGCGCCCGGGCGGTCGCGACCATTTGCTGCTCGCCGCCCGACAGCGTACCGGCGCGCTGGCGCAGGCGTTCCTTGAGCGCGGGGAAGAGCTCGAAGACCGACTGGAGCGTCTCGGGCCCGGCGCCTTTCACCAGCAGTCCCATCCGGAGGTTCTCTTCCACGGTCAAGAACGGGAAGAGGCCGCGCCCCTGCGGGACATACGCGATGCCCAGGCGCGGGATCTTGTGTGCGGGCAGGCTGGTGAGGTCCTGGTCATCCACGCGGATGGTTCCGGCCCGTGGGCGGTGCAGACCCATGATGGCGCGCAACGTCGTTGTCTTGCCCGCGCCGTTGCGTCCCAACAAGCAGAGCACGTGCCCCGGCGCCAGCGTGAGCGACACGTCGTGCAGGACGCGGGCCTCACCATAGGCGCACGCGAGGCGATCAACCGTGAGCATCATTGGCCCAGATACACCCGCTGCACCTCACGATTGGCCTCAATCTCGCCGGGCGTGCCCTCCGCGATGATCGTCCCCTCGTTCATGACGGTCACCCGCTGCGAAAGGTCGAGGACCATGCGGATGTTGTGCTCGATCAGCAAGATCGTTGCCGATTCGGCAATCCGCCGGATGAGCGCCGACAGAGTGGTAATCTCGTCGGGCGACAGCCCCTGAGTGGGTTCGTCGAGGGCCAGGACC
>CBRGMJ010000150.1:0-5236 GCA_967797525.1 uncultured bacterium
GCCGGTTGTTGTCCGAATCGAGACGGTCGGTTTCAACGCCGCCGGACCGTTTGGCGTCGGGGCGACCCTGACGGTCACGATGCGCGGCACGCCCGGTGGTGAAGCATTCCTCGATGTCGGGCAGACCGCCACGAGTCTGCGCATGCAAGAAGGACCGGCCGGACAGTACACCGCCGGGTACACCGTCCGAGCCGGTGAAGCCGTGCGTGCCCAGGTCGTGGTACGACTGCGCGTGGGTGGGGTCGAGACCAGCCGGGCCATCGGTGCCGTGGTCATCGACGGCCTCCCACCAGTTTTCACAAGCGCGCAGCCTGAGCCAAACTCGAGTGTCACGTCGGTGCAGCCGACGATCATCGCAGGCTTTGCCGACCGCGGGCCGGCTGGGATCAAACCGGAGAGCGTGCGCCTGTGGCTGGATGGCCGTGAGGAGCGGCGTGCGTCGGTCGGCGCGTCATCGGTGTCCTACGTCCCGCCGGCGGCTCTGTCGCCCGGGCGCCATCGGGTGCAGGTGGTCGTGGCCGATCTGGCCGGGAACGAGGCCTCGACGACATGGACGTTCGACGTGACCCCGCCGACTCCCGTGCTCGTCGCGCCGACCCCGGTGGCCCCGAGCCCCGCGCCGGTTGTTGTCCGAATCGAGACGGTCGGTTTCAACACCGCCGGACCGTTTGGCGTCGGGGCGACCCTGACGGTCACGATGCGTGGCACGCCCGGTGGTGAAGCATTCCTCGATGTCGGGCAGACCGCCACGAGTCTGCGCATGCAAGAAGGACCGGCCGGACAGTACACCGCCGGGTACACCGTCCGAGCCGGTGAAGCCGTGCGTGCCCAGGTCGTGGTACGACTGCGCGTGGGTGGGGTCGAGACCAGCCGGGCCATCGGTGCCGTGGTCATCGACGGCCTCCCACCAGTTTTCACAAGCGCGCAGCCTGAGCCAAACTCGAGTGTCACGTCGGTGCAGCCGACGATCATCGCAGGCTTTGCCGACCGCGGGCCGGCTGGGATCAAACCGGAGAGCGTGCGCCTGTGGCTGGATGGCCGTGAGGAGCGGCGTGCGTCGGTCGGCGCGTCATCGGTGTCCTACGTCCCGCCGGCGGCTCTGTCGCCCGGGCGCCATCGGGTGCAGGTGGTCGTGGCCGATCTGGCCGGGAACGAGGCCTCGACGACATGGACGTTCGACGTGACCCCGCCGACTCCCGTGCTCGTCGCGCCGACTTCGGTGACCCCACCGTCCATCATCCGTCCAACGTCGGCTCCCGTCGCGCCGAGTCCCGCGCCGGCGACGCCGAGCGTGGCGCCTCCCGTGATCTCGAGTCCGAAGCCGGGTGATGCTATCGGATCGCCGCTGCCCATCCGGGGCACCGGGATACCCGGAACACGCGTGCAGGTGACGATCGACTACGAAAGCGCCGCGCGAAATGGTCCCCGCGGCACGATCGGCCCGCTCATGGCGAACGTCGCGCAGGACGGCTCGTGGGACCTGCGGGTACGGCTGCCGGACCGTCTGGGTGAAGGTCGGCTGGTCATCACGGCTGTGACGATCGCCGGGAGCCTCCGATCCGAACCGGCGCGCGTGACGATCGTCATCGTCATCCCGCAGCAGCAGCGAGACCCGGAGAAGTAGCGCGACCGCCTAGACCCTCGCGCATCGCTCCCGCTCGCCAGGATTGGCGCTGTCCTTCCCCGAATTGGCTCCGAGACATCTGCGATCCATCGTGCAGGAGCGTGCACCAGATGGCCGACGCACGGCGTTTTCGTTTGGGATTTGACATTGGGGGCACGTTCACAGATTTCGTCCTCGTTGATACCGCCACCGGCCGCACGCACCTGAACAAGTGCCTGACGACCCCCGGCGACCCCGCGCAGGGCGTCATCGAGGGGCTGCAGCCGTTGCTGGGGCAGGCGGGTGTCCGAGGAGAAGACCTCGAGATCGCGATTCACGCGACGACGCTCATCACCAATGCCCTCATCGAGCGTAAAGGCGCGAAGACCGCATTGCTCACGACCGAGGGATTCCGGGACGTCCTCGAGATGGGCACCGAGGTTCGCTACGACATCTACGATTTGTTTCTCGAGCGCCCCGCCCCGCTCGTGCCCCGGCGATGGCGCTTCGAGGCCCGCGAGCGGATGGACAAAGACGGCCACGTGCTCGTCCCACTCGATGAGCGCGGCGTGAAGCGCGTCGCCGCCCGGATGCGCCGTGAAGAGGTCGCGTCCGTCGCCGTTGTGTTCCTGCACTCGTTCCGAAACCCGGCGCACGAGCAGCGGGTCCGGACCATCCTCCGGAAGGAACTTCCGGACGTGGTCATCAGTCTCAGCAGCGAGGTCGCTCCCGAGATACGCGAGTACGAGCGGATGTGCACGACGGCCGCCAACGCCTTCGTTCAGCCCATCACCCGGCACTATGTCGAAGACCTGGAACGACGGTTGGCCGGGCTCGGCTACCGGCACAGGATGTTTCTGATGGTATCGTCAGGCGGCATCACGACTGGAGAGATGGCGAAGGAGTTTCCGATCAGAATGGTCGAGTCGGGGCCGGCCGCGGGCGTCCTGGCCGCGGCATACTACAGCCGGTCGATGGGTCTGGAGAGCGTCATCGCACTCGACATGGGCGGTACGACGGCCAAGATCGGGCTCGTGCACAAGGACCGCCCCACCAAGGCCAACGTCGTCGAGGTCGGTCGCGTCGAGCGCTTCAAGAAAGGGAGCGGTATTCCCATCCGCGTTCCCGTCATCGAGTTGATCGAGATCGGGGCCGGCGGGGGCAGTATCGCCCACGTCGATGCGCTCGGGCTGCTCAAAGTCGGCCCGGAGAGTGCCGGCGCGGAGCCCGGTCCGGCGTGCTACGGACGCGGGGGCCGCGAGCCGACGGTCACCGACGCGAACGTCGTGTTGGGCTACCTTGATCCCGGATATTTCTTGGGGGGGGCGATGCCGCTCGACGCCGCGGCCGCGCGCCGGGCCGTCGAGACGCGTCTGGCGAAACCGCTGCGACTCACGCTGGTCGACGCGGCCAGAGGCGTGTTCGAAGTCGTCAACCAAAACATGCTCTCCGCGATGAAGGTGCATATCGCCGAACGCGGCGAGGACCCGCGCAAGTTCTATCTGTTCGCCTTTGGCGGTGCCGGGCCCGCGCACGCGTACGAACTGGCGCGCGCATTGCGCATGAAGGGGATCATCGTTCCCCCCGGCGCGGGCGCGACGTCCGCGATGGGACTCGTGGTCACGCCCGTCTCATTCGATTTCGCGCGCTCCCTCGTCACGCGGCTCGACCGGGTCTCGTGGGAGGTCCTTGGCGCGGTCTTCGAGGACATGCTGGCCGAGGGCCGCGCGATGCTGCAGGAGGCGAGCGTCGACCCCGTCGATCCGGGCGTGCGTTTCATTCGGGCCATGGATCTCCGGCACAAGGGGCAGGGATATGAGCTCACCGTTGACATTCCCGATGAACTCTACCGACAGGGATCGATGACCGAATTGGCGGCGTTCTTTTACGAGAGTTATAGGAACAAATATGGCCACGCACATACGAACCTCCCGGTCGAACTGATCACCTGTCGTGTCTCCGTGGCAGGTCCGGTCCCGCAGGTGCCCCGGGAACTGTCCCGGACTCAGCCCGCTGCGGGGGCCGGCGCCCGCAAGGGCACGCGTCCCGTGTACTACCCGGAGGCCGGCCGGTACGTGGAGACGCCGGTCTTCGACCGCTACCGGCTCACGGCGGGAGCGGCGTTTGACGGCCCCGCGGTCCTCGAGGAGCGCGAGTGCACGGTGATCGCCGGGCCGTCCTGTCGGGTACGAATCGATCCCTACGCGAATCTTTTTCTCGACCTTGATACTGTTCCCATGGCTGCGCCGGTCGGTCGAACGGGCCAGAAAACCGTTGAATGAACCCGGAGGGACGATGCCCGCTGAACTGACGCTGGACCCGATCACGATTGAGGTACAGTGGAACCGTCTCATCTCGGTCATGGACGAAGTCGACGCCGCGCTGGTACGGACGTCATTTTCGACGATCGTCGGGGAGAGCCGGGATTTCGCCGTGATCATGCTGGACCGCGCGGGTCGCAGCCTGGCCCAATCGCAGCTGAGCTCGCCGGCGTTCACCTGTCACCTCCCGATCACGGCCAAGCACTTGTTGCAGGTCTTCCCGGTGGAGAGCCTGCAGCCGGGCGATGTCCTAATCACAAACGACCCCTGGATCGGAACCGGTCATCTCCCCGATCTCTCGATCCTCACGCCGGTGTTTTTCGACGGCCGTGTGGTGGCCTTCATGGCGTGCGCGGCGCACGTCGCCGATATCGGGGGCCGTCTGGACTTCTTTGAGGCCCGTGATCTCTTCGAGGAGGGTCTGCGCATTCCGCCCAGCAAGCTCTTCATGGCCGGCCAGGAAAACGAGCAGTTGACGCGGCTGATTGGGGCCAACGTCCGGGTGCCCGACATGGTCCTGGGCGACGTGCACGCGATCGTCGGCGCCGAGCGGTTGGGCACGCTGCGGCTGGGTGAGTTCCTGCATGACTATGGTGGCGCGCCGGCGTTCGACGCGCTCGTGGGAGAGATCCTCGGTCGCTCGGACCAGGCGATGCGGCAGGCCTTGCGCGCGTTGCCTGATGGCGAGTGGGCCTATGAGCTCCAGGCCGACGGCTTCATGACCCCGTTGAGGCTGCGGGTCAAGGTGTCAAAACAAGGCGATCGCATTCATTTCGATTACACGGGGAGCTCGCAACAGTTTGTCGGCGCATCGATCAACTGCGTCATGAACTGTACGTTTGCCGATACCTTTTACCCGTTGAAGTGCAGCCTGACACCGCATCTCCCCAACAACGAAGGTTTGTTTCGGGCGCTGACAATCCATGCGCCCGAGGGCAGCGTGCTGAACACGACCTTTCCCAGCGCCGTGAAGTCTCGCTCGAAGACGAGCTTCCACCTGCACGTGGTCATCTTTGGCGCTCTGGCCGAGGCCATGGCCGATCGCATCCAGGCCGGGAGCGGCTCGTTTTGGGCGATCACTATGCACGGCGTCCACGACGATGGGACGACGTTCAACGTCCACGTGCTGCCCAACGGCGGGAAGGGCGCCACGGCCCGCATGGACGGCCTGCCGACCATCGCGTTTCCGTACAACGGGACCGTGACCCCCACGGAGATCATCGAGAATCAGGCGCCGGTGATTGTCGACCACAAGCGGCTCGTGGTGGATTCCGCGGGCGTGGGCCAGGCCGCCCAGGTTGTGGCACAGGGT
>CBRGMJ010000151.1:0-5236 GCA_967797525.1 uncultured bacterium
GTGGTTATGCCAGAAGAGCGTCATCTTCTCCTGGAGAGGACGACGCGAATGAATCATGCGAAAGAGCCAGCGCTGTCGCGAATCATTGATGACGGTGCGCGGCAGGAACGCTCCTCGCGCGGTAATCGCCACGTAGCCGGGCTTCCCGATCAGCGCATCGACATCGTCGGGCACGACTTCGTAATCGAGCAGCTGACGAACCGTCCCGCCCAATCCGAGATCGAGGTAGTCCTCGATCTCGTCGTCGCTGGCGCCGAAACCGGCGCGCCGCAGCAAATGCTCGATGACGTGCTCGCCGTGTCGTACGCGGTCCCGGTCGGTGGGATCCCGACGCTCTTGTGGCATAGGTCCCTGGTCCCCCGCGTAAATCATACTCCTGCCCAGCAAGGGATGAACACAACGGCTGTTTAGACAGCCGGCCGACGCGCCCTGTTACGTCCAGCGTCAAAGAACGCGGGAGAATCCGAAAAGATCGTCACCCTTGGCAGCTTCTCCCTGGTATTGGCGCAAGAGAATCCGGGCAGCCAGCCACGCAAAGCCAGCGCCATGACGGGACGCGCCCATGGCAAACAAATGACGGGGAAAGTTGCGGTGCAGTCCCACAAACGGCAGGCGATCAACAGTTTCGTAACGGGAAAAGTCCCACGCCCATTCTGCTTGGAGGCCAGAGATGGCCGGGTAGAGGACCGATAACTCGTACATGAGTTGGCCGGTGCGCTGGACGAGGGCTTTCTCGCGCGTTCGATCGGGCAACTGGGGCTGATCAGCGCCTGAAACAAGGACCCGATCCTCTTTGATCCATCGGAGCAGGTGCGGCGGGACATTGGTGTCGCGGAGCGCGCTCGCCCGGCGGCCGACCTCGCGTCGAACGGCTGCATGAAGTGATTCGGTAACAACCGCGTAGCTGTCGAGCGACGCTAGGGCGTCGCCGCTGGCGGCGCGACAGACCGCAGGAAGCGGACGGGAGAGAACACCAGCCACACACTCGACAGCAGGACCCCACACGCGGCGACGGCAAGCGTCCATCGCAGACCGATGGTCTCGCCGAGCGCCCCGCCGATCAGGGCACCGGCCAGCATCGCGCCAAGGACGCCGAATCGAATACTAGCATTGACTCTTCCCATGACCGGGCCGGGCGTGATCGTCTGTCGCAAACTGGTTTGTGTGATGTCGTAGACGGCAAAGCCGCCGTCGCCGACCTGCTGCGCGACCAGCAGGAGCACCGCCACCAGCGTCGCGCCGCGGGCCAGCGGGAGCAACGCCAGCGACAGGCCCATGACGATGACCCCGCCGACCATGGTCGGCCCCAAGCCGAAACGTGCAGCGGCCCGACCGGCTAGCACTGCCGCCACGAGCGAGCTGACACCACCGACGGCCCAGATCATCCCCTGGATCCCAGGCGCGAACCCCAACTCGCGAGTCACGTACAAGATGAACACGGCGCCAAAGATTCGAAACGAGAGGCTGGCGGTGATCGAGCATCCGGCGATCCCGCGGAGCAGCGGCGTGTGCAGCACAGTCCGCATGCCTTCGACGATCTCATCCCATACGGTCGATCGCTCCGCACCGCGTGCCGGGTGTGGTTCTGGCGCCCGGATCCGGCCAATGAACGCCGCCGAGACCACAAACGACACCGTGTCGATCAGGATCGCAATCGGCCCGGTGAGCCACTGCACCAACCAGCCGCCCAGGCCAAAGGCCGCGACCTCAGAGACCGACGCGCTGGCGGCGATCTTGCTGTTGCCTTCGACCAGATCCTCACGACGGATCAACGCCGGCAGATAGGCCTGATCGGCGACGTCGAAGAAGATCGTCAGTATCCCCGTGAAGAACGCTACCGCATACAGGTGGGTCATCGAGAGGCGTCCGATGAAGGCCGCCAGCGGTATGGTGCCCAGCAACGCGGCGCGGCCTAGATCCGCGACGATCAGAATCGGCCGACGCCGGAGACGATCGACCCAGGCTCCGGCGACCAATCCCATCAGAAATTGCGAGCCGAGGTCCGCGGCCGCGAGTAGACCCATTTGGAACGGCGTGGCATTCAAGACCAGGATCGCGGTAAACGGGAGCGCCGTGCGGGTCACGAGCGATCCAAACGTCGAAACTGTCGCGGCGGACCACAGTCTGACAAAATCGCGGTTGCGCCAGAGCCCGGCCGCTCCGGGAGCGGAACCCGCCGGAGGTCCGTTCACTCGGCGAGCCGGCGGTAGTCTCGCATCACCTGGCGCAGCCGGTCCAGCGGGATCGCGTGCGCCACGCGACCCTCGATGCCGGTTGTCGTGGTCGCCATACACAAGGCGTTGACGATCGCTTCCTCGGTGGCCTCGGCGGTGGCTTCGAACAGCGGGGTGTTGGCCTCATTGGGGATCATGCGCAGGGCGCGGGTCTCGCCCGGGCCGGCGGGAGCCGCCAGTCCACGGTTGCCGGTTGAAAACGCGAGAAAGATATCGCCGCTGGAATTGCCCCCGAGGCTGCCCATCCGCGCCAGACCGATCGTCGCCCGCTGCGCCATCCGCCGGCACTGCGTCGGCAGGAGTGGCGCATCCGTCGCCACGATGACGATGATGGAACCAGTGTCGGATACCACGGGAACGCCCGGGGTAGGCACTTCGGTCGTGGGGATCTCACGCCCGACCGGCACGCCATCGATCCGCAACAGCGGTCTGCTGCCGTAGTTGGCCTGCACCAGTACGCCGACGGTCCAGGCGCCCTCTTCCCGCGGGAGCATGCGGGAGGACGTCCCGATCCCCCCCTTGAACCCGTGGCAGATCATGCCGGTGCCCCCGCCGACACACCCTTCGGCGACCGGACCGCCCGCCGCCGCATCCAGCGCGGCAACGACATGCTCGGCCCGCACATGCATCCCGTTGATGTCGGACAGGAATCCATCGTAGGTCTCGGCGACCACGGGCAAGCTAAAGCGCACCTGATCGCCACCGCGGGCAACGTCATACGCGACGATCGCATCACGCACGATGCCGACGCTGTGCGTGTTAGTAATCGCCACCGGTGTGGTCAACAGACCTGACTCTTCCACCCAGATCAAACCCGTCATCTCACCGTTGCCGTTCAGCACGTGCGAGCCGGCGAACACCGGTTCACTGCCCACGTGGCCATCGTGCGGCACGATCGTCGTGACCCCGGTACGAACCGGGCCCTTCCCCACAACCAACGGGCCTGTGCCGGCGATCAGGGTCGTGTGACCGACGCGCACACCGGCGACGTCGGTGATGGCGTTCCATCGCCCGGGCGACAGGCGGCCGATGTGGATACCAAGGTCGCGGGCCCGGGCGCGCACGTCAGAATTGGAACGGCAGGTCGAAAGCCGGCGGCGTCGCCTGCCGGGGCCGGCGCTCGGGTGCAGGACGGGTGCGGAACCAGCCCACGAGGTCGATCATCTGCTGCACAGCTTTTTCAAACGCAAGCCGCCCTTTTTCGGGCGTGGCTTTCTCGGGTTCGCCGAACGACCCTGTTTCCGTATAGGATGACGTCCACTCGATGAGCGTGATGGGACCGTTTCGTGCCGTCAGATCCGTATAATGCCATGGCGCCGCACCGGGGAGTCTCATGTAGTCCGCCGGCTTGCCTTTGATGCGATCGGCGCGGACCTGACCGCCATCCACGTGCATGTACATCGACGTCTCGAGTTCGCAGGCATGGGCACAACCGCCCGGGATGACGGACGTGCGGACTTCCTTGTTCCAGTAGTCCGCGACCAGCTGCCACCACGACAGGTTCATGCACAGCGCGTTCGTCTGGAGGGTGATCTGTCGGGCGGCCTGCTCGACCAAAGGATGATTCGACCCGTGACCGTTGACAATGATCATCCGGGTAAAGCCATGGTAGGCAACCGACCGTCCAATGTCGATTAGGAATCTTACGAACGTCGTCGGCTCGATGTTGATAGTGCCCGGAAAATCCATCACGTGATGCGTGTACCCGTAGGCGACCGGAGGCAGGATCAAGATCTGCTCCGGGGAGCGCCGCCCGGCCTCGTAGACGACCGACGACGCCAGTTTGGCATCGACGTCGATCGGTAGGTGGTGGCCGTGCTGTTCGGTCGAGCCAACCGGCAGTACGACGACCTTTTTGGCGGCTACGGCCTCGTTGATCTCGGGCCAGGTCAGGAGCTCGTAACGGTACTGCTGTGGAACCGGCACGTGCGTAGTCTGCGCCATCTGTCCTCTCCCCTCACACGATTTCCTGGGCAACAACGGCGACGACGTCGCCTTGCGTCGTCGGCGCCTTGAAGCGGCGGACGAGCAGAAAGCCATCCAGGTTGGCCCGAATCTCAACGGGCGGTTCGTCGATCCGCTCGAAGTCGTGGATCAATGCGACAGGCTGCCCTCGCTTGACGAACGTCCCCAGCGGGATGACGGGCTCGCTGATGCCGCTGACGGGCGCGGTCATCCAGGTTTCCAGATCGGCCGATGAGACAAACCGCTGACGATCGTGCTCGGGCGGCAGCAGCGTCTCGACGACGCCTTTGAGCACTCCGTGCCTACGCATGACATTGAGCACCCCGTGGTACGCCCACCGCACGCCCTGCAGATCGGTCGACGCTCCATACCCAAACTCGCCGCCGATCGTGATCTTTCCCAGGGCCTCGGCGTGCTCGGTGAGCAGCCCGGTGCCCATGCCCCGGGCGTAGATCCAGACCCATGGCATGCCAAAGACAAAGGCGGTGTCGCGGATGGCCTCAAACTGGGCCCGGTCCTCGACCATGTGAAACGAGGCACACCGCGCGATCTCGTACGTGTCGCCGGCGGCATGAATGTCCACGACGATGTCGGCGCGCGCCAGTACTTCGTCGCCGGTAAAGCGGGCGATCCGGCTGGTAATGGTGCCATCGGTGCGGCCTGGAAACGCGCGATTCATGTTGCCGTGATCCAGGGGCGACTCGCGCCGACCGGCGGCAAACGCCGGGACGTTCAGGACGGGAATGACGATCAGACGCCCGGCGGCCAGCGACGACGCGTCGAGATCCCGGATCAGCCGTTTGAGGCCGACGGGTCCTTCGTACTCGTTCCCGTGCGTGCCTCCGATGGCCACCACGGTCTTACCCGGGCGCGGCGCACACCACACGCAGAGCGGCATCCGCACCCGGCCCCAGGTACCATCGAGCGTGAACGGCACATGGTACAACCGCTTCCCGGGCGAATCCCAATCGATCTGCGATGACGGGGTGGTCTCCAGGATCATGCCTCTCCCCCTTCAGGAATACGTGAGGCCGGAG
>CBRGMJ010000152.1:0-5197 GCA_967797525.1 uncultured bacterium
CCAGCAGGGATTGGATGATGTGGAACCCGGCGCCCTGCGGGTCGTGCCACGGATTCAGGAAGGCGAGGATCCGCTGAAACCGGTATGGGGCAACGACGACCGCGAGCCCGATAAGCGGCAGCGCGGCGAGGGCGATCAGCGCCAGGTGCACGATGCGGGCGCCACCCACAAACAGCAGGCTCATCGTGACGGCGCCCAGCACCATCGCCGATCCCATGTCGGGCTGCCGGAGCACCAACACCGCCAGCCCGGTGGTGATCGCCAGCGGCGGCAGTAGGCCCCGCCGCAGGTTGCGGATGCTCGCTCCACGGTGCGTCAGGAAGTTGGCAAGATACAACACCAGCGCGAGTTTCGCCAGTTCGACCGGCTGGAATGTGATCGGTCCTGCGACCAGCCACCGACGCGCCCCGCCAGCGACACGACCGATCCCGGGAATCTGTACGGCGACGAGCATCAGCGCGGTCACCACGAGCACCGGCACGGTAAAGGCGCGCAACCGCTGATAGTGGATGCCGCGGGCCAGCCACAGCGCGGCGAAGCCCAGCGCTGTCCACGCCGCCTGCCGCTTGAGAAAGTAGGCGCTGTCGGCGAGCCGATCGTAGGCGACCACGCTGCTGGCGCTGTACACCATCACGAGCCCAATCGCGGTCAGCGCCACCGCGCTCGCAAACAGGGTGGTGTCTGCCTGATGTCGATTGAGCACCGGCAACGCGCGGCTCATACGCGGGTCCGCTTATCCGCCCGTGCGGGTAACTGCTCGGCGAGCGCGCAAAACCGATCGCCGCGAGCGCGGTAGTCCGCGAACTGATCGAAGCTCTCACACCCCGGGGACAACAGGATCGCATCACCCGGCGCCGCCGCCTCCCATGCCTGCGTCATCGCCGCATCCAGCGTCCCCGCTTGCACCACGCGCGGGTGACCCGGCAGGTCCGCAAACACCTCCGAGAGCAACGCCGCCGTCGTGCCGATCAGGTAGACGCCCTTCACGGGCGAGACGCCCAGGGCCGTCGCCATCGGCACGAAATCCTCGGCGCGGGCGGACGTGCGCACGCCGCCTGCGATGAGATGAAATGGCCGCGTCATGCCGGCGATCGCCGCGGCCGCCGACGTCGGATTCGTGCCCAACGAGTCTTCATAAAATGTTATCCCCTCCCGCTGACCCACCAGCCGGAAGCGGTAGGGCAGTCCACGAAAGTCGCGCAGGACGGTCGCGATGGCGTCCGGGCCCGCGCCCGCGATCGCAGCGGCCGCCGTCGCCGCGAGCGCGTTTTCGATCATGTGCGCGCCCGGCATGCCGATCTCGGACACGGGCAACACGGCCGCAGGCGTCGAGCCCGCGATCACGATCCGCGCATCGTCGACATAGGCCCCGACCGGCACCGGGCGCCGCCGGCTGAACGAGTGGACACGAGACGCTGCCCCCTCCGCAAGTCGCGCGACCCGCGGGTCGTCGGCGTTGAGCACCGCGTGATCCCGTGACGACTGGTGGCGGACAATGGTGCGCTTGGCGTCGGCGTAGGCCTCCATCGACCCGTGATCGTCGAGGTGGTGGGGCGCGATGTTGGTCACCACCGCGACGTGGGGGCTGTACGGCAACCCCACCAGCTGCCGGTTGCTGATCTCCAGCACCAGCCAGGTCTGTGGAGTCAGCCGATCGAGCGCCGCCAGCGCCGGGACGTGCGTGCGGTCGTTCCCCGAGGTCACGACCGGGATCCCGGCCGCCTGGAGCATCGAACTGATGAGCGTCACGACGGTGAATTTGCCGTTGGTGCCGGTGACACCAAGGATTGGCCCCGGGCAGACTTCGAAGAACAGCTGGGTCATGCTCGACAGCGGCACGCCGCGACGCGCCGCGTCCCGCACCGGCCCGTTCTGCGGATGGCGCATCCACGACTGTGGGACGACGATCACCTCGGCGTCGTCCAGCCCTTGGAGATATGCCGCGCCCTGGCGCCACGCGATCGGTGCCGCCCGGAGCCGCCGGATCAAGGCCGTGCGACCATCGCCATCGAGCCACCGGTGCGTGCGCGCCACCGTGTCGGCGAAACGCTCGGCCGGCTCGAGATCGTGCGCGGTGACGGTGGTGATCCCGTGCTGCACCAGAAAGTCGATGACCGACGACCCCTCGGTTCCGGATGGCCCCAGCACGTGGATCCGTCGGCCGCGCAACCGCGCCAGCACATCCTGCACGCGCGCGCCCGGGGACTTCATGCGACCACCAGCATCCCCAGCAGAAGACACAACAGACCGACGAGATAGAATCGCCGCACGACGTCCTGCTCGCGCCACCCGGCCAATTCAAAGTGATGATGCAGCGGGCTCATGCGAAAGATCCGGCGGCCGCCCGTGCTCTTGAAATACGCGACCTGCAGGATGACCGAGAGCGCCTCGGCGACAAAGACACCGCCGAGGACGATCAAGGCGAGCTCGCTCTTGGTGATGATCGCGAGCGCCGCCAGCACGGCGCCTAACGCGTTCGATCCCACGTCGCCCATGAAGACGCGCGCGGGGTGCGCGTTCTGGCGCAGGAACGCGGCGGCCGATGCGGCGACGGCGCAGCCCAGCACCGCGGCCGATGGTTGAAGACCCGCCCAGCCAATCACGGCCAAACCAACGGCCGCGAGCGCGACCAAACCCGCGGCGAGCCCGTCGAGGCCATCGGTGAGGTTCACCGCGTTGGCAAATCCGATGACAAAGAGCACGACGAAGAGGATGTACCATGGTCCGAGTTCCACTGATCCCTGGATGGGCACCGCGATCTTGGTGCCAATCCAGGGTACGCGGATCGCCACCCACCCCAGGACCGCGGCGGCGGCGACCTGCAGCATCACCCGCTCGCGTGCGCGCAGCCCCAGGTTGCGATTGCGCCGGATCTTCAAGACATCATCGAGCAGCCCGATCCCGCCAAAGACGAGCATGGCTCCGAGACCGAAGAGGAGCGGCGGTTGGAGTCCCCCCGCGACGACCGATCCCACCACGACGGCCAGGACGATCAGCAGCCCACCCATAGTGGGCGTGCCCGCCTTGCCCTGGTGGCGGGCCGGGGCGTCCTCGCGGATGTGCTGCCGCGCCCAGCCGGCCAGCAGCGATACTGCGCGAGGGCCGGCCAAGATCACCAGGGCCGTGGCGATCGCGGCGGCCAGCACCATCTGCGCGGGCAGCGACAGGCCGGCGCTCACGGTTGGCTCACCGGCTGGCCCTCTCGCAAGGCCTGGACCACGTGCTCCATCTCGATGGCCCGCGAGCCCTTGACGAGCACGACATCGCCGGGCCGCAGCACGGTCCGCAGCACTCGTGCGGCCTCATTTACTGTTGTCACCGCTGCCGTTGATGCCACCGGGAGTCCCGCGTCTACGGCACCTTCCAGATACCAACCACTGTTGGGCCCGACCACCAGCGGAAACGCCGGTTCCAGCGCGGCCACCTCGCGGCCGACACGGCGATGAAACTCGTGTGACTGCGGGCCCAGCTCGCGCATCTCTCCAAGCGCCAGCACACGCCGCCGCCGGCCGCCGACCTGAGCGAGCACGTCGAACGCGGCGGCCATCGACTGCGGGCTGGCGTTGTACGAGTCGTCGATGAGCATCACATCGCCGACTATCATCACCTCCTGACGCATCTTGGCCGGGTGGGCACTGGCGAGACCCTCGCGGATCTGCGACAGGGTCAACCCCATGGCGTGACCCACCGCCGCGGCCACCAACGCGTTGCGGACCTGATGGCCGCCCGGCAGCGGCAGAGCGATCGGGGTCTCCTGATCGCGCACGTGCAGCCGGAACGCGTAGCCGCCGTTGGTCCGCGTGATCTCGGTGGCCCGCACGTCGGCAGGGTGCGTGATACCCACGGTCACCACCGAGCAGCGGACGTCGCGGAGCAGCCGCTCGGTCAAGGCTTCGTCGGTGTTGACGATGGCCACGCCGTCGGCCGGGAGGCCTTCGAGCAGTTCCGCCTTGGCCGCGGCGACCTGTTCACGCGAACCCAGGAGCTCCAGATGTGTATCAGCGATGTTCGTGACTGCCCCAATGCGCGGGGCCGCCATCTCCACCAGTTCGCGAATCTGCCCGAGCCCGCGCATGGCCATCTCGATCACGGCCACGTCGTGATGGGGCTGAAGACCCAACAGCGTCAGCGCGACGCCCAGCTCGGCGTTCCACGAGGGGGCCGAGCGGAGGACGTTGAAGCGCCGCGCCAGCACGTCTGCGCACAACCCGACGGTCGTCGTCTTCCCGACGCTGCCGGTCATGCCGATCACGGTTGCGCGCTGCGAGCGGCGGTGCAGCGCGGCGATGGCGCCCAGCGCCCGGAGCGTATCGTCGACGACGATCGCCGGCCCGCGGGCCGCCCGCGGATCCGCGAGCAACGTCAGCGCCGCACCGCGCCCCACGGCGTCGGCCACGAAGGCATGTCCGTCGGTCTGGGGGCCCCGCAGGGCCACGAACAGCTCGCCGCCAGACACCAGGCGGCTGTCGATCGCCACGCCGGTGACGGCGTTGGGTAGATCGGGCGGCAGCGCACGTCCGCCCGTCGCCGCCAGCACGTCTGCCACCCTGAGGTGCAGACTCACGGTGCGAGTGTCCCTCCCGTCTCGGGTCTGCCCGGAGCCCGCACGCTTGCGGCCGCCCGTGACGCGCGCAGCGCCTCGCGGACGATCTGACGGTCGTCAAACGCGTGCCGCACCCCTGCGACCTCCTGATAGGATTCATGCCCCTTCCCGGCGATGAGCACCAGGTCGCCGGGCGCGGCGGCGCCGACCGCCAGGCCGATCGCGCGCCGCCGATCGGGCTCGATCTCAACGGTCACCGCGCGGCCTGCGGCGCCGGCGTCGACTCCGGGTGTGATCTCATCGATGATCGCCCGTGGCGGCTCGCTGCGCGGATTGTCCGACGTCACGATCACCCGGTCGGAGCGCTCCGCCGCGATGCGACCCATGATCGGCCGCTTGGTCCTGTCGCGATCACCGCCGCACCCAAACACGACGATGAGACGGCCTGCGGTGATCTCGCGCGCGGTGCGCAGGACGTTGTCGAGACCGTCCGGCGTGTGCGCGTAGTCCACGATCACCGCAAACGGCTGCCCTTCATCGACGGACTCGAACCGGCCGGGAATCCCCGGCATCGAGGCCAGCGCCTCCGCGACGACCTCGAGCGCGATACCCTGGGTCAGCCCCACCGCCAGCGCCGCCAGCGCGTTGGCGACG
>CBRGMJ010000153.1:0-5184 GCA_967797525.1 uncultured bacterium
TCCGGGCGGCCTCCTGCGCGCCCTGCCAAGTGTTGTGGACCAGCACCTGCACGGCGGCAGCGGCGTAGACGACCAGGTAGAGCAGGTACGTCGCGTGGATGCTGAACACCGCCGCGACGGCCATCAGGATCACCGACGACAGTAGACTAAACAGCAGGTCGCGACGGGCCGGTACATCAAAGGCATGCAGCGTCTGCAACCACAGCAGGAACATCGTCAGTGGGACGCTGGTATGGAAGGGATCGGCCAGGATTCCTCGGATGAACTGGCGCGCCACCTCGAGACAGCAGAGCGCCAGGAGGATCTTGACCCACCAGTTGCGTTTTCCCCGCCGCCAGTACGAAAAGGCAAACCCTGCGGCCACGAGCGCCGGCACGATCAACCGCAGCTCGACGAAGTCATCGTGCTCGGTTACCGCGAAAATGCTGACGGTCACAGCGGCAAGGGTCCAGAGACGGAGCGGAAGCGAATGCTCCGGTGCCGCGCTCGACAGCAGGCGGCGCCAGCCTAGCATGCCTGTACCTGCCCGTCCGGCGTGAAGACGAGCGTGTGTTGGGGACCGGCCTCATCAGCAGGCACGACCGGCGTGACGTCGGGCAGCGGCGGGATCGCCGCGGACGACGCGACGACAATCAGGTGGCGCTGGGTCCGCTCACGAATAGCCGCGAGCACCTCAACGACGGGAGGACCGGACGGGGTGACGCCCGCCAGCCAGTCCATCGCAGTCTCCCACGCGGCGTGTTCGGTGAACGCTCCGTTCCATGTGACGAGGGTCGACTCTGCGTGGGCCTCGCGCGCAGCCCAGAGGAGCGACGCCGCCACCCGCACGGCGCTGTCCAAACGGGCCGGTGACTGCGCTCGATCAAGATCGAGGACCACGGCCACCCGGGGATCGGTGGGACGCTCGAACTCTCGGACCACGAGCGCACCACGGCGGGCCGAAGACCTCCAATGCACGTGGGCCAGGCTGTCACCCGCACGGTAGTCTCTCACCCCATAGAGTTCGACCGGTTCGCGGGTCCGCCGACCCGATGGACCATCGAGAACCGGCGCGAGATAGACCCGGGCCACATTGGGCACCGGGGTGACCCGGGGCCAGATCGTGATGCGCTCAGGCGTATCGATGCGGCGACGGGCCGCCACGAGGCCGACCAGCCCGCGTGACGAGATTTCCGTCGGCCCCAGCGTAAACTGTCCGCGGCGCTCGGGCACGGGGCTGAGTGCCAACGTCGCCGTCCCACCCCGATGCACCACCGGCACGAAGGCCCGCGCACGCGCCCCGGCCCAGCCGTCTTCCACCACGAGGAACCGCGAACCACGTGACGCCGAGAGCATGACCTGCATGGCGACGGGCTGGCCTTCCACCCCTCGCGCCGGAGCGCGGTGTGTCACGGTGAGACCCCGCAGCGGGCGTACGGCAGTGACCACGCCGACCACCATGAGCGCGACAAGCAGGGCGTTCAGGACGAACAGCAACCCGGACATCAGATTCGTCGCCAGCAGGAAGATCGCCCCGGTGACGATCAACAGCACGGTGCCTTCACGCGTTGGCACGAGGCGTCTCAAAGATCGGTACTGACACCGAGGTCAGGATCTCGCCGATCACTTCTTCGGCCGACGGTGCCCCGCCGACCTGGGGCCGCAGCAGCAGCCGGTGCGCCATCACCGGCACCGCCAGCAATTTGACGTCGTCGGGTGTGACGTGCGATCGTCCGACGAGCGCCGCCCGTGCCTGCGCGGTGCGCATCAGTGCCAAACTGCCCCGCGGGCTGCAGCCGAGGGTGATCGCAGGATGTGAGCGCGTGGCCCCGGTAATCGCCAGCACGTAGTCGCGCACCGCAGAGCTGACAAAGACCCCTGAGGTCGCGTCCTGCGCCGCCAGCAGGTCGGCCGGCTGGAGCACCGGTGTCACCGACTCGATGGGATGGCGCCCGAGGTGGCCGGCCAGCATGGCGCGTTCCGCCGCAAGCGGCGGGTACCCGAGCGACGTCGACACAGTGAACCGGTCCAGTTGCCCCTCCGGGAGCGGATACGTCCCGTGGTGCTCGGTCGGGTTCAGCGTGGCCATAAGAAAGAAGGGACGCGGCGTGCGCCGCGCCTGACCGTCCACCGTCACCTGCCACTCGTCCATGGGCTCGAGAAATGACGACTGGGTGCGGGGGGTGGTGCGGTTCAGTTCATCGACCAGCACGACGTTGGCGAAAATCGGCCCGGGCACGAAACGGGACTCGTACGTTTTCGGATCGATGATCGCCGTCCCCAGGACATCCGATGGCAACAGATCAGGTGTGCACTGAATGCGTGTGAAGTCCCCGCCGATCGACCGGGCCACCGTGCGGGCGAGCATCGTCTTCCCAACGCCTGGGACGTCCCGGAGCAGGACGTGGCCGCGGGCGAGCAGCGCGGTCACCACAAGATCGATGACCTCGTCCTTGCCCAGAATGACCCGCCCGATACTCTCGCGCAGGCGGCTGGCCTGCGCTGCGATGTCTGCTACGGTTGCCACCCTGCCCCACCTCAGTTCCCGTCAGCCGGCGCTCTGGTGTCGCCAGGTCCACATGTTGTGTACGACGTAGTTCAGCATCCCGCCGACGAGCACGCCAATCAGATTAGCCAGCATAGGGACCATTCCCAGGTGCGTCAAAGTCCAGAGCAGTCCCAGGTAGACGGCCTGGCCGGCCCAGGTCGTCACGTAGTACCTGCCCATCCGCTGGAAGAAGATGGACGGCCCTTCCCCATGACGGTCGGCAAACGTGTAGGTGTTGTTGAGGATGAAGTTCGATAAGGTCGCGACGGTGCCACCGACCAGACCGGCCGCAACGACGTGCAACCCGAGGCTATGGACCAGGATCCAGAACGCAATGACGTCCAGGATCACCCCGGTGGTGCCGACGAGTAGAAACTTCCAGAGACGCGAATCCTCTGGATTACTGGCGGCCAGCGCGACGATCTGCCGGACCAACTCGATCCCCTGCCGCACGGTGGCCTTGCTGTGCCCGCCGGCGCGGGCCTCGAAAACGCATGGGACATCGGCCACCCGTGTGATGCGGCCCCGCACGAGGATCTCCAGCAGGATCTTGAACCCGATGGGCCGCAACGCCACCCCATCCACGGCGGCCCGCCGCACCAGAAAATAGCCTGCGAGGGGATCGGTGCTGCGCCGTGCGCCGCGCAGCAACGCCCTCGCCAGCATCCGCATGACCTGCGAGATCGCCCGGCGCCCCGCCCCCAACCCCGGCGTCCCGGCCCCCGGGAGGAAGCGCGAGGCGACAACCACGTCGGCTGAGGTGTCGGCCATCTGTGCCAGCATCACCCGCAGCAAGCCCGGGGGATGCTGCAGGTCGGCATCGATGACGGCCAGCGCGTCGGCGCGACAGATCCCGATGCCGGTGATGACGGCACTCGCCAGACCTCGCCCACCCTCGCGATGGTGGACGATGATTCGCGGATCGGCACGCGCCGCCTCACTCAGAACCCGCTCGGTGCCGTCGGTGCTGTCGTCCACGAAGACCAACTCATAGTCGACACTGTCCAGCGCGCGGCGCACTGCATCGAGCAACCGGGGCACAGTATCCCGCTCGTTGCGCGTCGGGATGATGACAGAGAGCGCGATGCTCATGCGATCCTGTCCCGGGACACTGCAAGTCCTCCTGAGAACGACCCGCTGAACACGGCGCGCGTGGATGCCCTGCGCCCGCGCGCCCCACGAACGAGGGGGATTATAGCCCTATGCGGAATCCGCTGGCAAGTAAGGGCGGTTACTCGCCCCGCAGAACTGCCGGAACGCTCTTGGCGAGGATCATCACATCGAGCCACAACGACCAGTTGCTGACGTACCAGCGGTCGAGCTTCACGCGCTGTGTGTATTCGAGCGTGTTCTTGCCGCTGACCTGCCATAACCCCGTCATGCCGGGCCGGACGTCGAGCATCCCGTCACCGTCGAGCATAGGCAGTTCGCGCGGCAGATACGGCCGCGGGCCGACCAGACTCATCTCGCCGCGCAGCACGTTGAAGACCTGGGGCACCTCATCCAGCGAATAGCGGCGCAACCACGCGCCGGCGCGCGTGACGCGGGGATCCGGCCCGCGCAGCTTCCAATACCGCTGCCACTCGGCGGCCGCCTCGGGGTGGAGGGCGAGATACTCCTGAAGCCGCTGATCAGCATCACCATGCATCGTGCGCAGCTTGTAGCAGGGGAAGAGACGGTGGCGGCGTCCAACCCGGGATTCAACGTGGAACACGGGCCCGGGTGACGTCACCTTGATCGCCACCGCGGCGATCGCGAGCAGCGGCAGGCTCAACAGGGCCAGGACGCCCCCGGCCACCAGGTCAAACCCACGCTTGGTCAGCACGTTCCACGGTCTCAGCAGATTGTTGGGCACGCGCAGCAAGATCGCGCGGTCTTCAAATAGACCCAGGACTTCAACGCCCAGCACCGGGACTTCGGCCAGGTCCGGGGCGATAATGACGTTCTCGGCGACGTCCCGCAGCCGCTCGACCAATCGAAGGAATTCAGCGCGGTCCAACTGTGGTGCGCTCAGGATGACGTCCCGGGCGCCCACGACCAACGCCCGCTCGGGAGCGAGCTTCGGGTCGGCGATGATCTCGACGATCTCGTAACCAAGGGACCGGTCGCGCGTCAGCGCCTGGTGCAGCAGGGCCACCTGCGCGCCGCGCCCCACGATCAGGGCCGGCTGTCGCCAGGGGCCCAACGCCACCAGCGCCTGCTTTGTCGCGCGCCGCAAGAACGGCAGCGCGATCAACAATACCGCCCAGGTCAAGACGACGACCGGCCGCGATGCGTTGTCGCCGAGCTTCGCCATTGACAGGATCGCGAAGATCAGCACCGCCGCCATTGTGACGCCTGAGAGACACCGGCGAACTTCTTCCCAGTATGGATCGCGCCGCGTGTACAGACCGGCGTGCCAGAGCGAGGCGAGATACACGAGTGGTAACCACCACAGTTCGAAGTAGTGTGCCGGTGGGTAGGTCGGCTGTTGGAAGGCCGCAGACAGCCGCGGCAGGATCGAGACGCGGATCCCGACAGCGATCGACAAGGCAATCGCCAGCGCGGCCACATCGGAGATCGCCAGCACAATGCGTGCGACGGCCCCCGAGGCCGCGATGGACAGCCCGCGGCGCGCGGGCGCAGCAAACACCCGCTGGTTCATCTCGACACCCGCA
>CBRGMJ010000154.1:0-5082 GCA_967797525.1 uncultured bacterium
TCGCGGCCACTGGCGCGGCCTTGCTGCTCGGGCTGTTGGGCGCGCTCGCGCTCGTCCGCGCGCGCTTCCCCGGCAAAGAGGTGCTGCGCGGCTTCCTGCTATCGCCGATCGTGATGCCAAAGATCGTCCTGGGCGTCGGCTGGTTCATCTTCTTCGCGCGTATGGGGATGCAGGGCGGCGTCGTGCCCATCACGCTGGCGCACATCATCGTTGTGCTGCCGTTCATCATCAACATCCTGGCAGCGAACCTGGTGGGGCTCGACCCGTCGCTCGAGGAGGCCGCGCAGGACCTGGGGGCGTCGACGCCCACGGTGATGTGGCGGATCGTCCTGCCGCAGATCCGCTCGGGGCTCGTCGTCAGCGGACTGCTCGCGTTCATCGTGTCGTTCGACCAGGTCGAGAGCTCGATCTTCCTGACCCGCGGCGAGAACAACACGCTGCCGATTGAGATGTTCCTCTACATGGAAAAGTGGCAGGATCCGACGATCGCCGCGTTGTCGACCCTGCTGATCGTGTTTGCCGCGGCGATCGTCGCGGTGGCTGTGCTATTCTCCCGGGGCACCGACCTGCGGCGGATCCTGCCTCGGTAGGGGGGATTCGGATGGAGTTCAACGATCGGGTGGCCATGATCACAGGCGCGGGCGGGCGGTTGGGCCGGCCCTGCGCGCTCGCGTTTGCCCGCGAGGGCGCGCGGCTGCTCATGACAGACATGCACGAGGCCAACCTCGAGCGCGCCGCCCGCGACGTGCGGGCCGCCGGCGCAAAGGTTGCGGCGGTGGCCGGCGACATCTCCCGTCGGGAGGACGTCGAGCGCATCGTGACGGAGGGGTCGCAGGCGATCGGTCCTGTCGATGTCCTCGTCAACTTCGCGGCGTACGCCCCGACGAACGTCGTCGCCGAGGTCACGATCGAGGAGTGGGATCGGACGTTCGCGGTGAACGTGCGCGGCACGATGCTGTGCTGCAAGACGGTCTCAGCGCAGATGATCGAGCGGGGCGCGGGCGGCGTCATCATTAACATCTCGTCGGGCGCCTCGACGTCGGCGCGTATCGGTGGCGCGCACTACTGCGGATCCAAGGCGGCGGTCAACATGCTGACCGAGGTGCTCGCCATCGAATTGGGCCCTCATGGGATCCGCGTCAACGCGATCGCGCCCGGACTGTTCATGGACACGGTGCTCCACACGACCGACGAAGCGCCGCACCCCTACGTGCGCGACATGCTCAAGGCGATTCCGCTGGGGCGGACTGGCGACTTGAATGAGATCGCCAACGCAGTGTTGTTCCTCGCCTCACCACGCGCCAGCTATGTGCACGGCGAGATCTTCTACGTCACCGGCGGCACCCACTGTGGGCGGACGCACATGGCGGCGGCGAGGGGCGTGGTGGCGGCACCGCGATAGCGTTCCCGATTCGCGCGCCGTGGGACCACACTAGCCGGCGCGGGCGATCTCGTCCAGATTCCCCCACCGCATCTGTCCGCGGCCCTCTTCGAGGTCACGGATAATCCGGACGAGCGCGCGGACGCGTGGGACGGGTCGGCCGGTGCGGTCCGCGGCTTCGGTGAGTGCGCCCAGGATGGGCTCGGCCTCGGTCTTTCGATGCCGAACCGCCAGGTCGCGCCACACGCCCGTGCGATGCGCCAGACCTCGCGTCCAATAGGCGATTTGAGCGGCCCAGGCGGCGTCCGCCGCGCGGGCGTCGCGCGGCGGGCCTAAGCGCACCGCCATGGGATCGAACCCGTCCACCGGCTCGACCCTGATCTCGAGCGCCGCGGCCACGTCACAGGCCTCCGTGGCCAACGCCTCAAGTGCCTGCCGGGCGTCCGCCTGGGTGAGGAGATCGACAACGTCGGCATCCACCGTTGCCGTGGCGAAGTAGATCGTCCCCAGGATCAACTTCCCCCACAGATAGCCCTGGATATTGTCTGTCGCCTCGCACGGATGGAAATCCGACAGCGCCCGCGCCAGATGCTGGGCGCGCGGTGTCGTCCGGCCGTCGATCTCGCCGACTCGCAGCGACCCCGGCCCGCTGTAGACGATGCGGCCGGGCCGATCGTAGTAACCGCCAAACGTGAGGAAGGCGCCGAGGGTGCGGTCCGCGCCTACCATGGCCGCGATCTTCGCCTCTTCCAGACCGTTCTGCATCGATACCACCACGCCGTCCGGGGCGAGCAGCGGCACGACCGGCGCCAGGGCTTCGCGTGTGTGGAGCGTCTTGACCGCCAGGATCAGCGTGCCGATGGGTTCGCGCGCCTCATGGGGAAGACAGGCCGGCACGCGCACCGTGAACGGCGGCGCACCGCTGATCTCGAGGCCATCGCGTTGGATCGCCTCGATGTGCTCTCGCTCGCGATCGATCAGCAGAATGTTGTGTCCGGCGCGGGCCAGGTGACCGCCGATCAGCCCGCCGATCGCGCCGGCACCGACGATGGTGAGGTCCATGCTAGAGGTACCGGTCGAACCAGTCCGCGATCCGTCTGAACCGCGCAAGACGATTGATGGGCCGGCCGGTCCGGGAGAACCCGTGCGTTTCGCCCTTGACCCAGACGAACTCGACCGGGCGGCGCAGAAATCGCAGCGCCGCAAACAGCTGCTCGCTCTCGCTGATTGCGCACCGATAGTCTTCGTCGGCGTGGATGATCAACAGCGGCGCATGAATCCGATGCGCGCGTGAGATAGGCGACATGCGCCAGTATCGCTCCAGGCTGTCCCAGGGTAGGCCGTCCATCTCCGAGACTACGTACGGAAAGGTGATATCTGACGTCCCAAACATGCTCGTCCAGTTCCAGATGCCGGCTTCGGAGACGCCCGCCTTGAATCGGTCGGTCTCCCCCAGGAGCCAGTTCGTGTAGTACCCGCCCGCGCTCAGACCCGTGGTGCCAATGCGCCCTGGATCGACGAAGTCGAACGCGGTGATGGCGTCCAGGCATCGAAGCATCTCCTGCACGTCGGCGCCGCCCCAGTCCTGATCCTGGCCGAGCGCGTAGTCCTGCCCATAGCCCTGCGCGCCCACATGGTTGCAATACACCACAGCGTACCCATGTGCCGCCAGCACCTGATACTCGAGGAAGAACCCCTGGCCAAAGGCGCCGCGATGGGTGGCGAGGATCAGCGGGTAGCGGCGGCCCGGCTCGCACGGCACGGGCCGCATGATCCACGAGTCGACCTGCTGGCCGCGCAGTCCGGTGAAGGTGAAGTGCGCGGGCGCTGAGACCGCGACCTCGGCGAAGAAGGCCCCGTTGACTTCGGTGATCTGTTGCTCTCCGTGCACTTGATCCCAGGCAAAGATCTCCGCGGGTCGCGTGTCGGTCTCAGCGATGAAGGCGATCCGGCCTGCGGGCGCAACGGAAAATGACCACACGCTCCGCGCCCCGCCGATGAGCCGCTCGATGCGGCCGCCGGCGGCCCGATACAGGTGCACCTCGCCGTGCCACGAGGCGAGGAAATGCAGCCCCTCCTCCGTCCAGACCAGCGAGGGCAGGCTATCCGGTCCCCGGAAATCCGCGCGCGACCAGATCCCAAGCGTCGGGTCGAAGCCATCCGTGAGATGTGCGGGCTCTCCGCCCGTCAGGTCGACGACGAAGATGGCGGGCAGTGTGCGATCCTGCCCGGCGTCGCCGTGGAGGTGCCCGGTAAACGCCAGACGCGTTCCGTCCGGCGACCAGGTGAGATCAGAGATCGGCCCCCTGCCGCCGGCGACACGCCGGATCTCCCCTCCGTCCACGGGCACGACCCAGAGATGACGCACCGTGGTGAGATCCGCGTCGGACGAACGGTTGGCGATGAATGCCACGAGCCGTCCGTCCGGCGACACGCAGGGGCGCATGTGCTCGTAGTCGCCGTTCGTGAGTTGTCGCACGGGTCCACCCGACGCCGAGACCCACCAGATCTGCTGGCGCCGGCCGTCGCGAAATCCGCGCACGTGGCCGCGCGCGCCGTGTGCAACACCGGTGGGATCCGCGCGGTAGTCCAAGCGGCGAATGACCCGGAGGGTCGGCGCGGGCTCACCCGGACGGCCCACGGAATCATCCACCACCTGCGGCGCGCTAAACACCAGGCCCGACCCGCCGGCCGCCCACTGCGGCGCGCCGGTCACCCCGTGAGGCATCCCCGTGAGCGGCGCCACAGCGCTGGAGGCCTCGCGCAGCCACACCTGCAACGAGCCCGACCGGTTCGACGTAAACGCGAGACGGCGTCCATCAGGCGCCCAACGCGGTGTGCGGTCGGACGTGCCATCGGTCAGGGTCTCGACCCGACCGTCGCGTGCGGCGCAGATGACGGTCTGATACTCCCAGGTCTCACGTTGAACGGACGTGCGGACAAACGTGATGGTCCCGTCGGTGGGATGCCACTGCGCGTCATTGACCCACTGCAGGCGCAGCAGGTCCTCGGCCACCATCGGCCGGCGGACGCTCATGCTCACCCCTCCTCGCGATTCGTCGCTACAGCGTTTGGCGCAGCCGCGGATCAAAGTAGTCGCGCAGCGCGTCGCCGACCAGGTTGAACCCCAGCACGCTCAGGAAGATCGCCGAACCCGGAAACGTGACGACCCACCAGTTAGTGCGCAGGTACTCGCGTCCGTCGGCGACCATGCGCCCCCATTCGGGTTCACCGGGCTGGGCGCCAAGCCCGATGAAACTGAGCGCCGCGGCCGTCAGGATCACCTGGCCGAGATCAAGGGTCGCCTGCACGATGATCGGACTCAGACAGTTGGGCGCCACGTGGCGCGCGATGATCCGTCGCGTCCGCAGGCCGAGCGCGTGCGCGGCTTCCACGTACCCGGCATGCCGCACCGCCAGGACTTGCGCACGCATGAGCCGCGCATACGGCGCCCACCAGCGGCAGGCGATAGCCACCACCACGACCAGGAGGCTGCGCGAGCCGACGGCAGCCACGAGGGCGAGCGCGAGAATCAGTCCGGGAAAGGCCAGAAACACCTCGGTCAGCCGCATGATGAAACTGTCGGGGCGGCCGCCCAGATATCCGGCGGCCAGACCGAGCACGCTCCCGGTCACCGTGGCCACCAGCAGGACGAGCGCCCCCAGCGTCAGGTCGAGCCGGGCCGCATACAGGACACGGCT
>CBRGMJ010000155.1:0-5060 GCA_967797525.1 uncultured bacterium
GTGGCTGGGAGAGCGGCGCTGGCTGCGCGGGGTCGGGATTGGTCTCGCGATCACCACCGCGCTGTGGCTCCTTTTCGATCGCCTGCTACACGCGAACCTGCCGGCGGGTATCCTGGGGAGCCTCCGATGACTGATATCCTTCAGAATCTCGGCTTGGGGTTCGGCGTCGCGCTTCAACCGGTCAACTTGGCTTTTGCGTTCGTGGGCGCGATCATTGGAACGCTCATCGGAGTCCTGCCGGGTATCGGCCCGCTCAGCGGCATCGCGCTGCTCATCCCGGTGATCATCAGCCTCAATCCAGCCTCGGCACTGATCATGCTGACCGCGGTGTACTACGGGACGCAGTACGGGGGGTCGACGACCTCGATCCTCATGAACGTGCCGGGCGAAGCCGCTTCCGTGCCGACGACCTTTGATGGGTACCAGATGAGCCTGCAGGGCCGCGCCGGCCCCGCATTGGCGATTGCCGCCGTCGGGTCATTCATTGCCAGCACAATTAGCATCGTCGCGCTGATGCTCTTTTCCCCACTCCTGGCACGGTGGGCCCTGGCCTTCGGGCCGGCTGAGAATTTCGCACTCATGGTGCTGGGCCTCTCCAGCGTATCCTCGATCACCGGCGACGACCTGGTCAAGTCGCTACTGGCAGCGCTGTTCGGGCTGATGGTCGCCACCATCGGCACTGATTTGGTCACGGGCATCACCCGGTATACTCTCGGCGTCCCTCAACTGCTCGACGGGATCCATATCACCATCTTTGCCGTAGGCTTGTTCGCCGTGTCCGAGGTCTTACTGGCCTCAAAGGAGAGTCTTGAGAGCCCGAGGCTGATCGCGCTCCAGCGCATCTGGCTGTCGCTCAAGGATTTCACCACCAGTTTCTGGAGCATCATCCGTGGAACAGTCGTGGGTTTCTACATCGGGATCTTGCCGGCGGCCGGGGCTACGGTTGCGTCGTTCATGTCCTACGGATTGGAAAGGCGCCTCGCGAAGGACCCGACCACGTTTGGCAAAGGCGACATCCGTGGAGTCGCCGCGCCCGAATCGGCCAACAACGCGGCCGTTGTGGGCAACATGATCCCGATGCTCAGCCTCGGGATTCCGGGATCGTCCACCACCGCGGTGATGATGGGGGTGCTACTGATCCTCAACGTCGTTCCGGGCCCACTCTTGTTCCAGAAACACCCAGAGGTCGTGTGGGGACTGATCGCCAGTATGTATATCAGCAACGCGGTCCTGCTTCTGCTGAATCTCCCCCTGGTGGGTCTGTTCGTCCAAATCCTGAAGACGCCCGAGCGATACCTGTACCCCCTGATCCTCGCGCTCTGCGTCGTCGGCGTCTACACCGATCACCGGAGTGTGGTGGATCTGATCGCGACTGTGGCCCTCGGCGGCATCGGTTACTATATGCGCCGCCACGACTACCCGCTGGGCCCCGCCATCCTGGGACTGGTGTTGGGCGACCGCATGGAGCAGGCGATGCGGCAGTCGCTCATCATCAGCAGCGGTAGCCCGGCCATCTTCGTCGACAGGCCGATCTCCGCAGTGTTGCTGCTGCTCGCGGCGGTGTCGCTCGCGTTGCCCTACCTGATCTCCCTCTTCAAGAAGGTTCGAAAGGCTGACGCAGCCTGACAGGACATCCGCGCCGCTGATTCTCTACGGTTCGACGGCAAGACGCAGGGTCTCAAGGTTCTCCTCCGGAGCCGTTGTCGGGATTACGCACCCGGGCGCAACCACGAGGCGCCGTCCTCGCGTCCTGGCAATGGCATCCCGGACCTCCTCGCTCGCGGCGCTTGGCGATCCCGTCGCCACGGGTCCCATCCGCGCGATCCCCCCGACGAGCCCGCGCTCCGTCGCGGTCAACGCCGCCTCGAGTGGCGGAGCCGTTTCCCGAGCGTGCCAGTTTACGCCATCGATCGGGTACCTATCGGCGAGATCGAATAGGGGATCCATCCCGTGCAGGTGCAAGACGATCCCCCATGCGTGGGGCCGCAGAGCGTCGAGCACCTCGAGATCATGCGGGACGCCATGGCGCTCATACGCCCCCGGCGGTAGCGCACTGCGCGTTGCCAGTTGCGTCGCAAAGAAGAATCCGTCGGCGCCTGCCTCGAGGCACGCGCGTCCAAACGCAACCACATCATCGGCGAGCCGACGGAGGGCCCGCGAGGCCATTGCGGAGTCACGGGGGATCAGCGCCAGGTCGCCGCCGGCGATCTTCGCCGCCATGGTGAGCGGACTGAAGATCGTCTGCAGGATTGGAACAGCCGGACCGAGGGCACCGCGCACAAGCCGCACGACCTTGACCTGCTCTCCGAGCGCGCCCCGCTGTGGCGACACAGAGGCGAGTCGCCCCCAATCCTCGGTCCGGGAAATCGGGCCCCGCGCGAATCGGGTGGTCCCAATCTCGTCGCCTGAAGGCTTGATGGCGACGCCGTAGTCCACGACCGAGTACATCCCGGTCGGCATGAGCTTGATGAAGTCGAGGTCGAAGCGGCGCTGATAGTCAATCGTCGCCGCAGCCAGCGAGTCGGGCTCATGATCTCGACCTGGAAAGTGCTGCCAGAAGCTGATCGGCACGCGGTCAACGGTCTCACCGCGAAACGCAGCCGCCAATCGTTCGAACCGCGTCATCGTCCTCATCCCGCTTCTTCGGCCGAGCCTACCAGGCTTGCTAATTCACACTAACCACGACCGCATGGATGGTGCTCTTCCCCGGCGTAAGGATATCATGATGGTCGCTACGAACCCATCGCGTCGGCACGCAAAAGCCTCCGCGCCGCCAGGTTGATCGCCACCAGCACCGTCGTCACCAGCACCGCGAGCGCCGCCGACAGCGCGATCTTCCCCTCGTCGTGCAGACCAAAGATCACGACACCGATCGTCTCATTCCCCACCGAGAAGAGCAGGATCGAGAGGGTGAGCTCGGCCACCGCCGGGATAAACGCCAGGAACCATCCGGCGACGAGGCTCGGCCGGATGATCGGCAGCACAATATCGCGGAACGCCGTCAGCGGCCCGGCCCCGCTGATGCGTGCCGCCTCTTCGAGGGATTCGTGCACCTGGGCCAGCCCCGCGGCCACGGTCCGGACCCCAAACGCGAGGAAGCGGATCACGTAGGCGAGCAGGATGATCCAAAACGTGTTGTAGAGCTGGATCCCGACGACCGGGCGCGACCAGGCCAAGATCATCGCCAGCGCCACGACCGTTCCCGGAATCGCGTACGGGATGGTGATCAACAGATCGAGGACCCCGGCGCCGCGAACGCGCGCGCGCGCCTGCAGGTACCCGAGACCCGCTCCCAGGACGATCACCAGCGTCGCGGCACCCGCCGCGAGCAAGAGGCTGTTCAACAGCGCGCGGTGCACCTTTGGGAGGCCAAACAGCGCCGTCGCGTAGTGCTGCAATGTCAGGTTCTCGGCGGCGGGCGGCAGCCCGTAGGCGCGAATCAGGGATGTCAGCACGACGGCCGCGAGCGGGAGGACGACGCTGATGACGGCGAAGACCACCAGCAGCGCCGCGGCCGGATAGCGCCACCGGCCCAGCGCCACCACCGACGGCTGCCCCGCCTGCCCGCCCACGACAGTGAAGCGCCGTCCGGCGAGCATTCGCCGCTGGACCGTCAGGAGCACCGCGGCGATGGCGACCAGCCACATCGCCAGTGCGGCTGCGATTCGCAGGTTGTCCGTGAGATCGAAGTTGAGGATGGTGCCGTAGATCCGCGTCGTCAGCACGAAGTACCGCGCAGGAAATCCCAGCACGGCCGGGATGCCGAAATTGGCCAGCGACGACAGCAGCAGCAACAACGCGCCGGCGAGGATCCCGGGTAACACCAGAGGCAGCGTGATCTCCCGGAGCACGCGTGCGGGGCCCCCACCCGCCATCCGCGCGGCATCCTCGAGCGCCGGATCCATCCGTTCGAACACCCCGAGGGCCGCGAGATAGACGATCGGGTAGCCGTACATGATGAGCACGAAGATGATCCCGGTCTGACCGTAGATGACGAAGAGCGGATCGGGAGAACCGCTCAGCGCCTTCCAGACCTGATTGAGGTACCCCACGGGACTGAGGAGGTAGACCCAGGCGATCGCCCCGACGAACGGCGGGATCATATACGGCAGCAGCAGCACGGTGCGCCACCAGCGCCGGCCGGGCAGGTCGGTGCGGCTGGTCAGCCACGCCAGCACCGCGCCCAGCGCCGTGCCGCCGACCGCCGCCCACGTAGACGTCACCAGGCTGTTGGCCAACGCGCGATAGTTCGCGGCGTCCTGCGCGATCCGGAGGTAGTGGCCAACCGAAACACGCCCACCGACGACAAACGACTGTGCGACGAGCACGACCGATGGGTAGAAGACGAACAGCAGGAGGAGCCCCGCCGCCAACGCTGCGGCGACGCGGAGTCCGGTCCGAAGCACGCGCGCCTACTGCACGCCGAAGATGTCGGAGAAGGTCTTTTTGATCTCCTCCCGATTCTTCTCGATAAAGCTCAGGTTGGTCTGAATGACTTTGAGATCGGCCGGGTCCGGTGTCCCCGGCGGCATGGCGATACCGGGCATCACCGGGATGTAGGACCGCTGCACGAACAGCCGCTGCGCTTCAGGCGAGTACAGATAGTCGACGAACGCCCGGGCAGCGGCCTCATTGGCGCTCCCCTTGATGATGGCGACGGGTGTTGGGACCAGCACCGCGCCTTCCGAGGGCCAGATGTGATCGACCGGCGATCCCTGCGCCTTGAGGGCGCGCACGAAGAAGTCGACCACCTGCGCGACGCTGATCTCGCCCGACGCGAGCTTCTGGATCACGTCGCCGTTGCTGCGCAGGATGATCGCGTCGTTATCCCTCAACTTGCGGTAGAACCCCCACCCGAACTCGCGCATAGCGACGAACGTGCCGAGGTGCGAGAACGCGGCGCCGGAGACAAACGGGCTGGCCATGCCGGCGCGGCCCTTGTAGCGGGGCAGGCTCAGGTCCCACCATGACGAGGGGCGGAACTTTACGTGGTTGGTGTTGTACGCCACCACGTTGAAGATCAACCGAGAGGCCTTAGAGGGCGCGAAGGGCTTGCGCTT
>CBRGMJ010000156.1:0-5057 GCA_967797525.1 uncultured bacterium
CGGCCGTCCCGGTCGTTCGTCACCCCGACCAGCCGCCCCCGCATCCGCCGAATGTATGCGTCACGGGTCGCCAGCATCCCCAGGTAGGGTCCGCCGAAACTCAGGTGGTTGCCTAACGGCTGGCCCTCGCCTGCCACAATGTCTGCCCCGAATACCCCGGGAGGTTGGAGCACGCCGAAGCTGATCGGTTCCGCCACCGCGACCACGAGGAGCGCGCCGACGGCGTGTGCGGCTTCAGCCAGTGCGGCTCCCTCTTCGATACACCCAAAGACGTTGGGAGACTGGACGATGACCGCGGCAGTCCGGCTGCCGGTTGCTTCGCGGATGCGGGCGGGTGACGTCCGGCCGGCATCATAGGGGAGCTCGACGACGTCGATCCCCAAGTGGCGCACGTAGGTCCGCAACACCTGCCGGTACTGCGGATGGACGGTGGTGGATACCATGACCTGGTCGCGCTTCGTCAAGTCTCGCGCCATCACCGCGGCCTCGGCAACGGCGCTCGCGCCATCGTACATAGAGGCATTGGCAACATCCATGCCGGTGAGCTCGCACAACATCGACTGGTACTCGTACATCGCCTGCAGTTCGCCCTGCATGATCTCGGCCTGATAGGGTGTATAGGCCGTGTAGAACTCGGCGCGACCGGCGAGGTGCCAGACGACGCTGGGAATCACGTGCTCATAGGCCCCTCCCCCAAGGAAACACACAAGCCGGTCCGCGTGCCCATTGCGGTCTGCGAGCGATCGGAGATGGCTCATGAGATCGTCATCGGCCAGCATCGGTGGGAGCGCCAACGACCGGCTGAGGCGCACCGCGGCGGGGATATCCGCCAGCAGGTCATCCACGGAGTCGGACCCGATGGCGCGGAGCATCGCGTTTCGATCCTCCGTCGTCATCGGCAAGTACTTGTGCGGATGCCAGGTCGGTGTCGTCATGCCCCTTCGGCTCCCACCAGCTTCGCGTAGTCGGCGGCCGACAGCAACCGGTCCAACGCCGTCGGGTCCGCCGGTTCCACGACGATCATCCAGGCGCCGCCGTAGGGATCCTGGTTGATCAGCTCCGGGTTGTCGACAACCGCTCGATTAACGTCCACGACTTTGCCCGAGACCGGCGCAAACAAATCGCTCGCGGCTTTGACGGATTCG
Organism: uncultured bacterium; assembly: GCA_967797525.1. Taxonomy (GTDB): domain Bacteria; phylum Sysuimicrobiota; class Sysuimicrobiia; order Sysuimicrobiales; family Humicultoraceae; genus JBGPNN01. Next base: position 1,146 of record CBRGMJ010000156.1, read on the forward strand.
ACGACACCAAATGGCTCCATCTCGCGAATCTCGGCGCCCACTTCTGGCAGTTCGATGAAGACGACATCGCTCAGACGTTCGGCCGCAAAGGCCGTAATGCCCACCCGGAGGCGGCCCTTCTCTGCCTTCGCCCACTCGTGCTCACGGGTGTAGCGCCGATCGTCCGGGTACATGCCGTCACCTCACCTCTGTGGGGATCTTCTTCCGCCGGTAGAACGGCATCTTCACGATGGTCGCCGCCGCCGGCTTCCCCCGTATCTCGATGCGGATCGGCGTCCCTGCCACGGACAACGCACTCGGGACGTATCCCATGCCCAACGGCCGTTTCAGGAGCGGGGCAAACGATCCGCTGGTGACTTCTCCTACAACGTGTCCGTCAGCCTCGATCGGGCAGTGCTGGCGTGGGATCGCCCGTTCGGTAACCTCAAACCCCGCCAGACGCCGCGCCACGCCGTCGGTCCGCTGCCGCAGCAGCGCGTCGCGTCCGGTAAAGTCCCCCTTTTCGAACTTTACCGTCCACGCCAATGGCGCTTCCAGCGGTGAGGTTGTCTCATCGATGTCGTTTCCGTAGAGCATCAACGCCGCCTCGAGGCGCAGCGTGTCGCGTGCACCCAGCCCGACGGGTTGCGTGTCATGGACGCGTCCCGCCTCCAACAGCGCTGTCCAGACGCTCGGCGCGGTCTCCCACGGACAGGCAATCTCGAACCCGTCCTCCCCCGTGTACCCCGTGTGAAAAACGCGCGTCGTGGCCGCGCCAATCACCACGCCGTCCCGCAAGTGGAACGGTGCCAGCCCTGAGAAGTCTACCCCGGCCGCGTCGGCCAGGATGCCGGCAGCGCGGGGGCCCTGCAGCGCGAGCAGGGCCGTATCGTCGGAGACGTCTCGGACGACCGCGGCGCGCCCCTCGGCATGTGTGGTGATCCAGGCGACGTCCTTCGCCCGCGTGGAGGCGTTGACCACGAATACGTACGCTCGATCAGCGGTCCGAAACACGGTGACGTCGTCTACGATCCCCCCGGACGAAGTGCACATCGGGCTGTACAACCCCTGACCGATGGTGAGCCGTGCTGCATCGTTCGTGATCACTCGCTGAACGACAGCCAGGGCATCCGGTCCTTCGACGTGCACTTCTCCCATGTGCGATACGTCGAACAATCCCGCACCCGTGCGGACTGCCAGATGCTCCTCGGTCACACCGGCATACTGCACGGGCATCTCCCACCCCGCAAACGGCACCATTCGTGCCTTCGCTGCGACGTGCAGCTCATACAGGGAGGTCCGGCGCAGTCCTTCAGCGGCCATTGGAGCCGAGTACCGCGAGTACGGTCGTATCGTCCACCTGTGCGAAGTCACCGTAGAACTGCCCCACCGCGTGAAACTCGCCGGCTACCTGCAGGCAGACCACCTCGTCGGCTTCCCTTGCCAGACGCGCAACGCCGTCCGGGGGGGCGACCGGCACGGCGGCGACCAGGTGCGCCGGGCCGAGCGCGCGTGTCGCCCGCAGCGCAGCGATCAGTGTCGCCCCCGTCGCGATCCCGTCATCCACGACAATTGCACAGGTTCCTGTAAGAACGGGCAACGGTTTCCCACTCCGATAGACCTCAACGCGGCGAGCGATCTCCGCGCGCTGCGCGGCGATTTCCTGCGCCAGGTACCCTGCCCCTACCGTCCGGGCCAATTCTTCATCGACAAAAGCCGCCCCGCCTTCCGCAACAGCACCGATCGCGAGCTCGGGATTGTAGGGCGCGCGCAACTTGCGCGGGACGATCACCACGAGGGGCGCTTGCAGAGCATCCGCTACCTCGCGGCCCACCACGACACCTCCCCGCGGCACCGCCAGCACGAACAGCCGTTGCCCGCGGAGGTGCACGAGGGCCGCAGCCAGGTGGCGACCCGCGTCACGCCGGTCCGCAAAGACCATTGGTACCGCGCCTCAGGACTGCGTGATGGCGCGCTGCTCTTCCTCCGATAGCGTGATCGTCGACCGTCCGCCCGCGACCGGTTTCGCGTACGCACGGGCCCCGTTCCGATCATTGAGCACGCTGACCACCACGCCGTCCTGGCGCGCGTCGAGCAACGCTAGGCTGAAACTCAGGTGCCCACCGAGTTCCTTAAACGCATCGTAACGCACGATGCCCACACGCCGCAGGCATCGCTGCGTCTCCTCACCGACGCGGTCCGTCCGCCCCGCCAGATGATCCAACCGTCCACCCACCGCACCCAGTTCGCGCTCGACGGAGGCCAGGCGTTCGAGGACTCGCGGATCACCCGTCGTCGCCGTGAGCCGTCGCTCGAGCGCCTGCACCTTCACGGCGACCCAGACCAGACCGGCGACCACCGCCAGAGACACAGCGAGCATCGCGAGGGCCAACAACTCACTACTTGGGGGCATCGGGTTCTGCGTTGTTCAACGGTTATCGGTGCTTCTCCTGTCCTACGACCCCGCCAGACCCAGTTCCCCCGCGACTCCGCGCATAGCGTCGATGACGAGTGTGACGTGATCGTCAAATGGCACACCTAGTGCCTCCGCGGCCCGCACCATCTCGTCACGCGACACCGCGCGGGCAAACGCCTTGTCCTTCATCTTTCGCTTGACCGCGGCGGCGTCCACCTCGTGCAGGCTGCGCGAGGGTCGGACCAACGCGACCGCGATGATAAACCCCGTGAGCTCGTCGCACGCATGCAACGCTCGTTCCATCTGCGATTCGCGTGTGACGCCCGAGTAGTCAGCGTGCGTGAGAATAGCCCGACAGACAATCTCTGGGTAACCTAGAGCCCGCAGGTGTTCGACTCCTTTGAAGGGATGCCCGGCTTCTTGAGACGGATGCCGCTCGTAGTCCAGGTCGTGAAGCAATCCCACCAGACTCCAAAGCGTCTCGTCCTCGCCGAACCGCCCAGCATATCTCTGCATCGCTGCCTCGACGGCGAGCATGTGCTTGCGGAGGTTTGGGTTCGGCGTCCATTCACATAGAAGCGTCCACGCGTCGGCGCGCGTCGGCAATCCGGTGTGCGCGCTCATCATCGAGCCCCTTGAGTCTCTACGCCCAACGCTGCCAGTAGCCGGTCAAAGTCGTCCGGAGAGAAGAAGGATATCCGTATTTCTCCCCTCCCGGACCTTGACGTCACGATTCGTGTTGGTGATCCGATCTTTTCTGATATCGTTTGTTCTATATTTTTAATCTCATGCTTGTCTGCGGCGGCTGTGAATCCACCAGGTATTTCACGTGAAATAGCCAAACGTTTTGCAGCTGATTCAGTTTGCCTGACTGACAGCCCTTTCTCCTCGACGGCCCTCCATATGGCCAACAACCTCCGCTGGTCGCGTATCGATAGGAGCGCCCTGGCATGCCCTTCCGAGATTCTCCCCGCCTCCAGGGATCGCTGAACTTCGTCGGGGAGGGCGAATAGTCGGAGGGTGTTCGCAATCGACGGCTGGCTACGCCCGACGCGTTTCGCGACTGCGTCCTGACTAAGACCGAACTCTTCAGTTAGCCGACGGTATGCCCGGGCCCTGTCCAGGGCGCTGAGATCCTCCCGCTGGAGGTTCTCCACCAGTGCGGCCTCCAGCGCGCCAAGATCGTCAAGGGGCTTCACCACCGCTGGAACACTGGACAGCCCAGCAGCCATCGCAGCGCGCCATCGGCGCTCCCCAGCGACCAACTCGTACCCATCGGCGATGGGTCTGACGAGCACGGGTTGCAGCACCCCCTGCTCCCTGATGGACGCTTCAAGGTCCCCAAGTTCCGCCCGGTCCATCTCCGCGCGTGGTTGAAGGCTGTTCGGCCGGATTCGGTCCACAGGAATCTCAATGGTGGCCTGACCCTGGACTGCGCCGGCCCCAGGGATCAATGCGGCCAGACCCCGGCCCAGCGCTTTGCCGCGGGGGCTTCTCGAGGACTCAGGGGGTAGGGG
>CBRGMJ010000157.1:0-5052 GCA_967797525.1 uncultured bacterium
TCGCGTCCACCGCGATCCTCAGCCACGTCCGGACCAACTCGCCCTGTCCAGACACGACTGCGCGCGGACCGACGACCGACGCCAGGGTGAGGATTCCTCCGGCGCGGGTCTGCCGCACCGTGAGGGCCGGCAGGGTGAGGACCCCGCTTGGAAAGCCCTCCCACGCAGGGTCGGGCGTCCGGTATGGCGCGAACGCGAAACCAGCCATGGCGACGGGGGCCCGCGCCTGTGTGCCGCCCGATGTGTCGCTGCGGTCGAACTCGCCGACGGAGGCTCGGTTCAGAGCCAGCCACGCGCGACCCGCCTCCCGGAATCGGGCACGGCCGTCACTCACGTGCGTCCAGGCCGAGCCAATGGCCAGGATCGAGAACCCGGCGTCGGGTCGTATCCAGAGCGTGCGGGGCTGCGCCAGCGCGGCGGCCCGCGCAAACAGATCGAGGACTTCGACCTCGGGCATCCGCGTCGACGCCCATGCTAGGACCGGCCGGTTCAGATCCGAGGCCTTGACCGCGGCTGTCTCGATCGCCCGCTGTAGCCCGACCGCAGCCTCCTCGGCCGCCCGTCTCAGATTGGTTGTCTCGCCGATACTAGTGGTTCCGGTCATCGCCGATCGTCGCTCCGATGCTCCGCAGCAGGAGCATCCTCAAAGATGCCACACCGCCAAGCAGATCGTTGCCTGACGCCAGCCCCTGTGTGATGACTTCGTTGATCGCGCCGATCCACGCGGCCGCGGCCAGGGCGGTATCCTGAGTCGGAATGTCGCCGTCGACCACCGCGCGATCGAGGTGGCGCTGGATCAGCGTCGCAAACCGGCGATGGATGCCGACCCGGCTCTGTTCGAACTCAGGCCCGAGCGCGGCCGCTTCGATGAGCAAGATCCTCGCGAGATCCCGGCGCTCCGACGTCACCTCGAGCACGACGCGCAACGCGGCCTCGACCTTTCCCAACGCCCCCTGTTGACGCTCGATGGCTATCTCGACTCCGGACTCGACCAGGTCGGCGAGCTGCTCGAGCAGTCTAAGGAAGACTCCCTGTTTGCTCGGGAAGTAGTGATAGAAGGCCCCTTTCGAGGTCTCCGAGGCCGCTACGATGTCGTCGACGGTGGCCCCGTGGTAACCGCGGTCGGCAAAGACATCCATGGCCGCCTGAAGCAGGCGGTCCTTCGTGGCCGATTCGAGCGTCGCGCGTCTTGCCACACTCATCCTCCGGCCCAAGTTAACCTATTCTTAGACCGACGCGTCGGTCTAAGAATAGGTTACATGGAAACTCACCAGAGATCAACGGCAGGCATCAGACACTCGAGTATCCAACTGAATTGTCAAAGAGGCCACCATTCGAGGGGATACCAGTTGAACGAAGCATCTGACCGCGATCGGGTCCTGTCCGCCTACGCGGCAGAGGTCAGCGCCTTCCACAGGTTCTTTGCGGCGCTGTTGCTCGGGCTGGCTGCCGTCCACCTCCTCGTGGTCGCTCCCTACCTGCAGATGAGAGCCGCGCTGACCATGATCTCAGCAAAGATGGCCGCGACACGAGCACAGATCCAAGCGGCCGAAGACGTCCAGCGAGCTGCCGACGCCGCGGGGACCTCCCTTTCGCCATTCAGGCAGGCCCTCGCCGCTGGACCCGAGCGACTGCGCAAGACCATCAGCGACCTCATCGCGCGCGGCCGCGCGGTCGTCGGTCCCACCGGCGATCCCTTCAGGGCCGGCGTCAAGGTGCCAAAGGAGGGCGCGCAGCCCGCGACCGAGGAAGAGACGATTACCGTTGATGAAGCGATCAGGCGACAGATTGGCAAAGAGATCGAGTCCCTGGCGGTGGCGTTTGACCAGAGCCTCGAGTCGGCGCGATCGACAAAAGACATCCCCCAAGACGTCGAGAGCGTGCTTCGCGAGACCCGCGGGGCCATGGGGCGGGATATTGTCTCGCTCAACGAGATCCTGCGTCAGGCTTTCGACGCCGATCCGTACTTTTGGAAGCGCTGGGAGCGCCCGGGCGCCACGTTTGGAGCCGCATCGCCGAAGACCGAGGAGGCCACCCGCCGTATCGAGTCCGGCCTCCGTACGCTGTTGAAGACGCTGACAAACGCCTCGGAGCAGGCGAAGGCACAGCAGCAGGAGATTGCGGCTAGCGTCGAGTCGCTGCGCGCCGGTGAGACCTGGCTAACAGAGCGGATGGTGAAGGCCGGTGAGCTCTTGGGGCGGCTTCCGCTCTCTCTGGACGAGGGTGTGCGGGTATACCCGCTTGTGGCGATTGCGCTGACCCTGACCGCGTGTGTGCGGCTGCGCCGCCTGATGATCGTCCGGCAGACGCTGGGAGCCGCCGACGCCGATGCGTTTGCCCCGTCGTGGGTCATCACGTCGCCCCCGTCTCCGGGGGGCTGGTGGTCTGTAGTGCTCGTGGCGGGGCCGCTGCTCGCGGCGACTCACGCGGCCGTTGCGGCGGCCGCGGATCCCGGGTTGTTCACCACGGCGCTCGGCGAGCAGAGTCGAGGGCTGTACGCCGGGTTTCTGGTGGGATATGCGGTCCTTGGGATTGCGGCCGCGATCCAGTTCGCGACGATCGCCCGAACGCTGGTCGTGGGTTCAGCGGGACCTACGCCCACCGGCTGACCCGTTCCAGCAATGTGGCGTGCAGGGGACCGTTGGTCGCCAGGACATTGCCTCCCGGCGGGCTCATCGGCTGTCCGTTGAAGTCCGACACGCGGCCGCCGGCCTCTTCCACCAGCAAGATTCCCGCGGCCACATCCCAGGGATTGAGACCGGGTTCCCAGAACGCGTCTAGCCGCCCCGCAGCCACGTAGGCGAGGTGCGCGGCCGCGCTGCCCATGATGCGCACCTCTTGCGCGTCGCGCATGAACGACGGAATGGTAGCGACATGCACGGAGCGCACCGGCTCGCCGGGAAGTCCCGTGGCAATCAGCGCCTGACTCAAATCGGCGACACGAGAGGTGGCCAGCCGCTGCGGCTCCGCGCGCCCCACGATCAGGAACGCCCCCAGCCCGTGTTCGGCCACAAAGAACTCGCCCAACGGCGGGACCACGACCACACCGCACCGCAACCTTCCGCGCTCCTCGTACCCGATCGACACCGCGAACATGGGCACGCCGTGCGCGAAGTTCGTCGTCCCATCGATCGGGTCGACGATCCAGCGCGCACCGCCGCTCACGGCGGTGCCCTCTTCGGCGAGGATGCCGTGATCCGGAAATCGAGTCCGGATGCGCGCCGTGATCAGCCGTTCGGCCTCGTGGTCGGCGCGGGTGACCAGGTCCCTAGGTCCCTTGTGCCGGACGTTCTTCGACGTCATGCCTTCAGGAAGGATGCGCATGACGAGATCGGCGGCTTCGCGCGCCACGGACAACGCGAATGCCGTCGTGTCCGAAAACTCCATGGCTAGCCGTTTCGCGCCGCGTGGGGACGCGCCCTGCCCGGGCGGAGTCTACTGCAGGAAGGGGATTCGCTCGAAGTCCGAGCCCAGGATCTTGGACGGGTCGGCACCCAGCCACTTGTCGAGCAGGGTCGCATACACCGACCGGAAGTCGATGCTGTGCTTCAGATCGCCGTCCTGGAGATCGGCGAGGCTAGGCTGCCGTCCGTGGAGACCCGGCTTGATCCGCTTGCCGAAGATAAACATCGGCGCGGCGGTGCCGTGGTCGGTGCCGTTGCTCCCGTTCTCGGCCACGCGGCGACCAAACTCGGAGAACGCGACTGTGATCACGCGGTCGGCGTTGCCTTGGGCTTCCAGATCTCGGTAGAAGGCATCCACCCCAGTTGACAACTGTTCTAACAGGGTGTCGTGGACGCCCTGCTGACTCGCGTGGGTGTCGAACCCGCTCATGTGCGCGTAGTAGACCTTCGTCGGGAGCCTCCCGGCGATCATCTGCGCGATGAGACGCATGCTGCCGGCAAACCGGTTGGTGGGATACTCGATGCCGCCCTTGTACAGCCGCACGGCCTCCCGCACCCGCTCGGACGACAACACGGCGTTCATCGCCGTGTGCCGCAGGAAGTCGATCGTCCCCGGTTCGTTGGTGGCGGGCGCGTTCAGCATCTTGAAGATCTCCATCTCTTCACGCGCGCCAAGCCCGTCCATGCTGGGCATCCACTGAAACGCGTCCGGTGTCTCCAGCGTCGCGCCCTGGCCCCCGTCCGAGCGCATGGCCAGCGGCATCGACGGCCCCACATTCACACCGACGGTGGGCTGCTCACAGACGGGACACTTGCTGTCGAAGTAGCGCCCGATCCACCCGACCCGGAGCGTCCGACCCTCCGGATCAGCCGTGTGCCAGATCTCCATGGACTTGAAGTGCGAGCGGCTCGGGTTCGGATAGCCGACACCTTGGACGATCGCGGCGTTGCCGCGGTCGTACATCTCCTTGAATTTTGCCATCTTGGGATGCAGGCCTATGTCACTGGTCAGCGTGATCACGTCGTTCCGGGGGATGGCCAGCCGCGGACGGGCGCGATAGTAGGTGTCGTCGCCAACCGGGATGATCGTGTTGAGCCCGTCGTTGCCGCCGCCCATCTGGATGACGACAAGGACGTTGTCATCGGGCACGCCGGGCCGGCTCGTCACCTGCGCGATGTCGAAAGGGTTGGTCATGGCCAGCGCAGTGCGCGTCAGGAACGACGGCGCGGTGGCGCCCATAGCCACGATCGTCAGACCCTTGTAGAGAAACTCACGGCGAGTCATGCCCTCGGTCATCGTCTACGCTCCCGTCAGCAGACCTGATATTCGGGGCTGCTCATCAGCAGGTGCAGCGTGCTGCGCAGCCGAACGTCGGCGTCGCCGCCGGTGGTCGCGAACGCCTGCTGGGCGCTCGACGCCCCCAGCGCTTTGACCAACGCCGGTTTGCGCTGGTCGTCCAGGGCCCCGGCCAGCAGTACTTCGACCAGACGGTCGACCGCGTCGCCCGCCGTCCTGGCGCCATCGAGCGCCTTGGTCACACCGGGCGGCAGCGGGGGCTGGGCCGACGGCCGGCCGGCAACCCCGGGCATCCTGCCCCCCACGAGCAGCAGGTTCGAATAGTTATACCGGAAGAAGAGCGTGGCGGTG
>CBRGMJ010000158.1:0-5024 GCA_967797525.1 uncultured bacterium
AGCTGCTATTGATTGCTTTGAGGTCGCTTGTTAGCGTCCGCCGCAGCCGGCGCCCACCCGTGCACGACAAATGCGTATCTCGACTGCGCCAGGTTGGGCAGGATGCGTAACTGGGCCAGGCGATCGGCAACCGGCGCCCGCAGCGCCATTAACTGCGGCCGGTATGAGCGCGCAGCCGCCGTCAGCGCGTTGCGTACCGCATCCAGCTCGGCCGGCAGCGCGGCGAGTCGCTGCTCCATGAGCCGGATCGCTTCCATGGGCCCCATCCCGCCGTAGCGTTCTGGAAGTCGCAGTTCGGAGATCCCAGCCTGCGTCAGGAACCGTTGGATGGTCTCGGCATCGCGGTGCAGGAAGGCCACCACCACGCCGATCTTGCCTTCCTCGATCACACGGCTCACGACCTCGACGCGCCCTTCCGTCATCTCGGCGAGTTGATTGCGCAGCGCCGCGACGACGGTGAGGTCTTTGCTACGGAGGATGAACCCGATGGTCTTGAGCGACCGGCTGCCCGCGAGCGCACCGTGCAGTGGCGCCAACACTCGGACCGCGCCCTCAAACGTGCGGATGAGTTCGAGTTCCTCTTGAAGCTCTACGCGCCGCTTGCTCGGGCCCTGGATCTCGACCTCGATGGCGCCGACTGCCGCTTCAAGCGCGGCAACGCCGGTCGGCACCGGGTCGCCACCCCTTGTGAGCTCGCCCGGGACCTCGGGCAAGAGACCGAGGAGTCCGTCGATGCGGACGCGCAGGCGTTCGAGGGCGGCCTGCTCCGCCGCGGCCTCCTGGTCCACCCCCATCGCGGCGAGCGGGCCTTCCTCGGCCTCGATACGATCGATGTGGATTGCACCAATGCGCTGCACTGCGTCCAGCACGCCGGGCAGCAGGCGCTTCGGGCCGAAGAGGAGCACCCGGTTCATCTCAACGATCATGGGTCAAACGCCTTTGATGACGTGATCGACGACGAGCTGGACGGCTGCCGCGCGGCGGGACGCCGCCTGCCGGCGGAGCGTCTCGACATCAGCGCTGCCTTGGCTCATGAGTTCGCGCTGGATCCGGGCGGTCTCGGCTTCAAGACGCTGCTCGTGCTCGCGGGTCAAGACCACCATCTGCTGGCGGGTTTCGGACAGGATGCGCTCGGCTTCGGCGCGCGCCTGGGCGGCGATCGACGTCGCCTCCTGGCGTGCAGCGCTGACGCGGCCTTCAAGCTCTCGTTCTTTCTCGGCGATGAGGGTGAGGAGATTGTCGCCGGTGCGATGGTCGTGCCCGTGATCCGCCTTATGCGTGCTCATGCGACCCCTGGCCCTCGGCGATTCGTCACAAGAAACCCCCAGGACGCGGAGCCCTGGGGGCACACACCTCCGCCATGGTAACAAACGCTCCCAGGACGCGTCAAGAAGTCGCGACGCAGTCCTGGCGCGGCTTTTAGACCGTCACGCGCTTTCTCAGAAGCGCAAGAACAACGTTGCCTTCCCGACGAGGTCGATGAATGGTTGGGGGAAGATGCCCATGACCAGCGTGGCCACCCCGGTGATGGCGAGGGCGACGCCGAGCGCGGGCGTTTCGGCGATGCGTTCTGAAGACGCGGGCGGCAGGAAGTACATAGCACGAATCACCGCCACGTAGTAGTAGAGCGAGATGGTGCTGTTCACGATCCCGACGATCGCCAACCACAGCAGACCGTTGTTGATGGCGGCCCCAAAGATGTAGAACTTTCCAAAGAACCCCGCGGTCGGCGGGATGCCGGTCAGGGACAACATGAACACCACCATCAGGAACGCCAACATCGGTGCGCGCTGGGCCAGCCCGGCATAGTCGGGGATGCGTTCTGACCGCAGTCGTTCCTCGACCTGGGTCGCAATGAAAAACGCGCCGAGATTCGTAAAGGTGTACGCGAGGATGTAGATCAGCAACCCCGGTGCCCCGAAGTTCCCCTTGTACGCGGCGACACCCATCAAGAGAAAGCCGGCATGCGAGATGCTCGAATAGGCCAGCATGCGCTTGATGTTGCGTTGCGGTAGGGCCATGAGGTTGCCGACGGTCATGCTGAGCGCCGACAGCCCCGCGATGAGCGTGACCCAATCCACCGCGCTCGGCGCGACCGATACCAGCAGCAGGCGCACGAGCGCCGCGATCCCGGCGGCCTTCGAGGCCACCGATAGGTACGCCGCGATCGGTGTCGGCGCGCCCTCATAGACGTCCGGCGTCCACTGGTGGAACGGGACCATCGAGATCTTGAAGCCAAACCCGGCCAGTGCTAAACCGATCGCCACCATGAGCGCGGGCTGCGGGCTCGACTTGACCTTCTCGGCGATCGCGTAGAGGCTGGTCTCACCGGTCAGGCCGTAGAGGATGGAAAACCCATAGATCATCACGGCCGACGCGGCAGCGCCGAAGAGAAAGTACTTGATACCGGCCTCGTTGCTCTTGGCGTTCATCTTAAAGTACCCGGCCATGACGTACGATGCCAGGCTCACGAACTCGATCGACAGCGCCAGCAGGATCAGATCGGCGCTGCCCGCCATCAAAAACAGCCCCAGCGCCGCAAAGGTCATCAAGATATACACTTCGCCCTCGAACTGGGTCTGCCCGCGGAAGTAGTCCATGGCCGCGAGGACCACCAGGATCGTCGAGACGACGATGATGATCTTGAAGAAGACGGCAAACCCGTCGACGGCGTACGTATTGAAAAAGACGGTCCGGCCGGGGATGCCGAACATCCCGAGGATCGGGATCAGACTCAGCGCCAGACCCGCGATGGCCGCCCACCCGACGATCACTTTCTGGTCATCCGCTGTGAAGAGATCCAGGAGGACCAGCAGGACCCCGAGGGCGGCCAGCCAGTACTCCGGGGCCAGCAGGGCCAGTTCTTCGGCAGGGATCGGCATCGACCCGACTCTACTTGACGACGGTCATCAACGTCGTCATCGCGGCATTAATCATGTCCAGCAGCGGCTTCGGATACACCCCGAAAAGCAGCATGAGCACGGCCAGCGGGGCCAGCGCCAGCACCTCCCGCCGATCGATGTCGGCCAGATCGGCCCACTTGGGATTCAGTGGGCCCAAGAAGATGCGCTGGATGGTCCAGAGAAACATCGCGGCAGAGAAGATCACGCCCGTCACGGCCGCCGTCGTCAGGAGCGGAAAGATGCCGAACGATCCGACAAAGATCAGGAACTCAGCGACGAATCCCATCAACCCCGGCAGACCCAACGACGCCAGCATCGCGACCATCGTCACACCGGTATAGACGGGGAGCCGCGCACCCAGACCGCCGAAGTCGTTGACACCGCGGGTGTGCGCCCGGTAGTCATAGATCACACCGACGATCAAGAACAACGCGCCGGTAATCACGCCGTGCGCGATCATCTCGAACGTGGCCCCGTTGAGGGCGATGGTCGCCGCGTGGGCTCTTTCGGGCACCCCAACGGCGGCCGCCGCGGCCGAGATGCCCAGCATGACGTAGCCCATGTGGTTCACGCTCGAGTACGCGACGAGCTTCTTTAAGTCGGGTTGCGCCATGGCCACCAGCGCGCCGTAGACGATGCCGATGAGCGCGAGGATGGCGACGATTGGCGCGAACTGCTTGAACGCCTCGGGCAGCATCGGGAGGCTGACCCGGATGAAGCCGTAGGTCCCGAGTTTCAGCAGCACACCGGCCAGGATCACGCTGGCGGCCGTCGGCGCCTCGACATGGGCGTCGGGCAGCCAGGTATGAAACGGCCACATCGGCACCTTGATGGCGAACGAGAGGAAGAATCCCCAGAACGCCAGGGCTGCCAGAGCCGGCGCCTTGGCCAGCGGCTGCTGCTTGATCAACTCGAGAATGCTAAACGTGTGCGGGTCGGCGTTGAAGTACAGCAGCAGGATGGCCAGCAGCATGGCGAGCGAGCCAACCAGCGTGTAGAGGAAGAACTTGATGGCCGCATACTCGCGGCGCGGCCCGCCCCAGATGCCGATCAAGAAGTACATAGGCACCAGCGTGATTTCCCAGAACACGTAGAACAGGAAGAAGTCGAGCGCGACGAACACGCCCAGCATACCGGTCTCGAGCAGCAGGAAGAGGAACAGGTACTCTTTGAGACGCATGTCGATGCGCCAGGAGTACACGATGGAGAGCAGAGAGAGGAGCGTCGTGAGGATGATCAGGGGGAGGCTGAGTCCGTCGATCCCCAGGTGGTAGTTCGCGCCGATACCGGGAATCCACAGGAACCGCTCCTGGAGTTGCATCCCGGCCTTGCTGATCTCGAAGGGACCCAACAGCCACAGCGACGCCAGAAGCGCCAGGACTGCGGTGATCAGGGCCACCTGCTTCATCGTGGCTTCGTGTTGCTTGGGGATCAGCAAGACGACCAGCCCGCCAAGCAGCGGGAGGAACACGGTGATCGTCAGCAGGTGGCTCTCCATCAGCCCAATGTCCTCCTCATTGAACAACACGAGATGTGCTCAACCGGCCTCGGGACATGCGCTGTCATCGGAGCAACCCGGCCGCGACCAAAATGATCACGCCGAGCGCGATCACGAGCAGGTAGTTCTGCGCGCGTCCGGTCTGCCAGTACCGCAGCAGCCCGCCCACGGCGCCCACCACGTAGGCCGTCACGTTCACGACACCATCGACGATATGGGTGTCGAACCACCCGTAGAGGTTTGCCAGCCCGATACCGCCGAGCCCCACCATGTTCACCAGCATGTCGATGACGTAGACGTCGAACGCGCGCAGCGCGTGGCCGATCCACAGCGTCCCACGCACAAACACGGCCTGGTACACTTCGTCGAAGTAGTACTTGTTGACGACCAGAGCGTGCAGCGGCCCCACGACCCGGCGCAGCGACGCAGACGGGACGACCTTCCAGTAGTACACGGCTGCGGCGGAAAGGATCCCAGCCCCCGCAATCGCGAGTGACGCGAGGGCCAGCGTCACGTCGAACGGAATCGCCTCGATGCCATCGAAGTGGATAAACGCGTGGAACGGGTTCCCCAGGAACGGCGCCCCGAGCAGGCCGATGAACACCGAGAAGATCGCCAGCACC
>CBRGMJ010000159.1:0-5013 GCA_967797525.1 uncultured bacterium
GTGTGGCGCGGCGCGCTGGCGGCCGCCACCGTGCTGGGGATGGCGTTCGTGGCCGGCCAGATCGCCGTTTGGACGCAACTGGCGGCCGCCGGGATCTTCATGGCCAGCAATCCCCATGCGGCATTTTTCTACCTCCTCACAGGGGTCCACGGGGTGCACGTTGCCGGGGGCGTCTGCGCGCTGCTGTACACGCTGTGGAAGACGTGGCGGCTGGACGGACGTGCCGCGTTGGACATCATCGAGCCCACCGCGACCTACTGGCACTTCGTAGACGTCCTATGGATCTACCTGTTCGTGATCCTCTTCTGGATCTAGGTACCGCGCGCAGCGCAGACGCGCGCGTCGACGCACGCCACCGGCGGAGGCGATGATGGCGCACTCGGTCACAGCCGAACACAACCAGGGCGCGGCGGCAGACTGGACCGGCGGCCAGTCACCATTCGGGCTCAACTGGCCCAAGGTGATGATGTGGCTCTTCCTGATCTCCGACACGCTGACGTTCGCCGGGCTGCTGATGGGCTATGGGGCGATGCGTCTGTCACTGGGAACCTGGCCAAAACAGAGCGACATCTTCCATCTGTGGCTCGTGGGCTTGATGACGTTCATCCTGATCTGCAGCAGCGCGACGATGGCGATCGCGGTGGCCGCGGCCAGGACCGGCGACAAGCGTACCGTGATGCGGTTCCTGCTGCTCACGGCGCTCGGCGGGCTGATGTTCCTGGGGATGCAGGTGTACGAGTGGACGAACTTCATCCACGAGGGCGCGCGTCTCTTTGAGAATCCTTGGGGCGTGCCGCAATTCTCCGCCACGTTCTTCATCACCACGGGGTTCCACGGCGGGCACGTGACGGTGGGCGTCATCTATCTGTTGATTACGGCGCTGCGCTGGGCGCGCGGCACCATCCAGCCCGAAAGTGTCGAGATCGCGGGGCTGTACTGGCACTTCGTCGACCTGGTCTGGGTCTTCATCTTTACCCTGCTATACTTGCTCTAGACGGCGGCGGGGAATCTGGTCGGGAGGGTCGCGGGTGGCGGAACCGCAGCATGAAGGCGGATACAAGGGCTACGTGATCACCTGGGTCTGGCTGCTGGTTATCACGGTCCTCGAAATTGCGGTCGTCCTCGTGGGGTTGCCCAAGGCGCTGCTGGCCAGCCTGCTGCTGCTGATGTCGCTGATGAAGGCGGCGCTGATCGTAGCGTACTTCATGCACCTGCGCTACGAGCGTGTGGCGTTCATCTACACGGTCATCGCCCCAATGGTCGTGCTGGCCGTTGTCCTCTTCGCCTTCGTCGCGCCCGACGCCATCCACGTGTTTACGAGTCGGCGGTGACGCGGCCGGCCGGAATCGGCCGGGGTCGCTGAAGCGATCCCGTGGCTGGCAAACGATCCGTGATCCCGCTCGCGTGGTTGCCTCATGTGAACGCGGCACTCAACGCCCTGTCTGCGGCGCTGCTCGGCGCCGGGTTCGCGGCCATCCGGCGCCGCAACATCCCACTGCACCGCCGGCTGATGCTGTCCGCCGTCATCGCCTCGGCGACGTTCTTGGTCTCGTACCTCTACTACCACGCGCATGCCGGGGTCACGCGCTTCGCCGGGACCGGGGCGGCGCGGCCCGCCTATATCGCGATCCTGTTCACCCACACCGTCCTGGCAGCGCTGATTGTCCCCCTGGTCGGCGTGACGCTCTACCGGGCGCTCCGTCGGCGCTATCCTCTGCACCGGCGCATCGCCCGGTGGACGCTGCCCGTGTGGCTGTATGTATCCGTCACCGGCGTCGTGGTGTACGCGATGCTGTATCACCTGTACCCCTCTCGCTGACCGTGCGCGCGATCGAGATCCTCAAGACGTTCTTCGACCGAGAGCAGGATCTCGCGGCCGTGTACCTCTATGGTCGCTACGGTTCGGGTCCATCGTTCGCCGACACAGACATCGAGATCGGTCTGCTCTTCCCCGCCACGGCGGACGAAGACGATGTCCGCGACTATATGGAACATCTGTCCAATGTGAACCCGCTGGGGAGCGAACCCGGGATCCTCATGCCGTTTGCGCTCAACACGCACGTGCTACCGGTGATCTTCGAGGTGATGACCGGTGGCACCGTGTTAGTCGACCACCAGCCGTCGGCTCGCGAAGCATTCTTCGTGCAGATGCAGACTCGGCTCGACAAAGAGCGCGCCCAGATCCTGGAGGATGCCAAAGAGTCGATCACGCAGGCCAGGGCGCTCGGTCTTGGTTTGGCGGCTGCATCCGGCCTGATGCTCCCGCAGCCTCCGAAGTTTCTCGACCCCATCCGTATCGGTTGGCGCCTGAACCGCGTGATGGCGTCGGTTGCGGTGCTGGAAGCCACCACCCGGGACCCCGAAGCCGCCGGCCGCGACCCAGAGCGTCTGGGGCAAACCATCGGCTGGTTCAGCAACGCCGTGGGGGCCGCGACGGGCATGGCCAAGTCCATGCTAAACATCTTTGAGATGGAACGCCCGTCAAGACGCTGGCAGGTATTTCTCCCGCTGGCCGATTCGGGGCTCGTCACCATGGACCTGGCCCTGTTCTTGGGGGCCCTGGTGGAGTTGCGCTGGCAGTTGCTGACCAGCAGCGGGATTCTCTCTGCCGATCGAGTGCTCGGGAGCATTCGGGGCAGCCTGCCGCATCTGATCGTTTTTGCCAGGCTGGCGGCGTGGTATTGCGAAACCCCGGGCGGCCGCGGCGACTCGAAAGTCCACTGATCGCCGCGCCGGTCCCAGGAAGACGCTCTGCCCGGCGCGAGCCTCACTGCTGGCCATCAATGCATGCACAGGAGGTTGCGTGGCGAACCCGGTTCAGGTCGAGATCCAACCTACTCCAAACGTGAACGCGTTGAAGTTCGTGGTGAACCGGCGCGTGACAGAGGGACGGAGCCAGACGTTCCGATCCTCCGAGGACGCCGCGGTGCACCCGCTCGCCGTCACACTGTTCGCGATTCCCGGCGTGGTCCAGGTGTTCTTGCTTAACGACTTTCTGACCGTGACGCGTGACCCGTCCAAGCCGTGGGACGAGATTGCTGCCGCGGCCGAGACGGCCATCAGGGAACATTTCGAACGCAACTGACCGGGAGGGATTGTGGTGGCAGCCAAGCCCTATGAGGTGATCGCCAAGTGCACGATGGTTGGACTACCGGCCGCAT
This sequence comes from uncultured bacterium, assembly GCA_967797525.1. Classification (GTDB taxonomy): domain Bacteria; phylum Sysuimicrobiota; class Sysuimicrobiia; order Sysuimicrobiales; family Humicultoraceae; genus JBGPNN01. The sequence goes on from CBRGMJ010000159.1 coordinate 3,162, forward strand.
CGGACATCCTGGCGGTCGGCGAGCGCTTAGAGAAAGCGCGGCGCCACGCCCACGGCGTCGTACGCGCGGTCCCGCAGCCACCCGCGGTGTTTCGAGACGGTGGATACGTTGTCGAGGCCCGCATCGTGACCTGGGCCGATGACGGTGAGGCCGCACTGCGGGCCGCGGAGGGTCTTTTCGAGGCGGCAAAGGTGCTTTGCGCCGAGCTGTACCTGTCGGGACGCACGCTGAGCGAAGCCGATGCGCCACGACCGGTGGCCGCGCGGGCAAGGGGTCCCGCGTCCCGGCCGGCGCCCACCTCAGCGGCGCGAAAACCCGCTCCGGCGAGGCCCAAGACGTCTGTGAGAGGACCGACAAAGAAGAGTAGGACCGTGAAGGGACGAACCGCGAAACGCCGGGGCCGGCGTTAGGCTAGATTCCTTCCGCGATCAACCACGCAGGGTTTTCGAGGAGCTGGCGCACCTCGCGCAAGAATTGCGCCGACTCGGCCCCGTCGGTCACCCGATGGTCGGACGAAAGCGTGAGTTGCATGATCGTCGCGACCTCGACGCGGCCGTCCTTCACGACCGCCTGAGGCTTCGCCGACGCGACTGCCAGGGCCGCGGCCTGGGGCGGCGTGATGATCGCTGCGAAGACGTCCACGTCGAACATCCCCAGATTGCTCACGGTGAAAGTGCCCCCCGTCAGGTCATCGGGCTTGAGGTGCCCGGCGCGCGCGCGCTCGGCCAGGGCCTTGGCTTCCTGCGCGATCTGCCACAACGGCTTGCGGTCGCAGTGGTGCAGCACGGGTGAGATCAAGCCGTCCGGCAGCGACACGGCCACGTTGATGTTGATCTCACCGGGATGCCGGATGGCATTGCCCACGAAGGATGCGTTCAGGTTTGGATACTTGACCAGCGCCAGGGCCGCCGCCTTGACGACGAGGTCGTTGACCGAAATCTTGCGCTCGGGCCCAAGCCGCTCGTTGAGCTCGCGGCGGACGTCCATGGCGGTGTCCATCTTGACAGACGTCGTGAGGTAGATGTGCGGTGTGGTTTGTTTGCTCTCCGTCATGCGGCGCGCAATCGTCTGCCGCATGCGGGTGAGCGCGACGTCCCGGGCCCCGGCCGGTGTGGGACCCGCCGGTGCTGGGCCGGCCGCCGGGGTGGCCGCACGGGCCGACACCGCGGCCTCGACGTCCCCCTCCGTGATGCGGCCCTGCGGACCGGTGCCGGTGATCGACTCCAGCGAGATCGCGTGCTGCTCGGCCAGACGCCGCGCGAGCGGAGAGGCGCGGACCTGCCCTGCCGCGTCGGGTGCGGCCTGCGCGGCCGCAGGACGGGGAGAGTGCGCCGCCGGCGCGGGACCCGCTGGTGCGACCCCGCCAGGCGCCGCGCTCCGTGCCGGTGCCGATGCGTCGATCTGCTCACCCGGCCGCGCGATCACCGCGATGGGAGAGCCAACCGGCACGACATCACCCGCGCCGGCGACCAGCCGAACCAAGACACCGTCCCATTCGGCCTCGATATCGACGTTGACTTTGTCGGTCTCGATCTCGGCGATGGGCTCGCCTTTCTTCACGGTATCGCCCTGCTGCTTGATCCACCGGAGGAGCTTGCCCTCGGTCATCGCGTCGCCCATCTTTGGCATGATGACTTCAGGCATGGCTGGCCCCATCGCGATAGAGGGTCCGGCGGACCGCCGCGACAACGTGCTCTTCGTGTGGGAGCGCCAGGAGTTCGAGGTTGCGGGCGTAGGGCATCGGGACGTCGGCGCCCGTTACGCGCTCGACCGGGGCATCCAGCAGGTCGAACGCACCCTCCATGATCGTCGCCGAGATCTCCGCGGCCGCACCGTAGGGCTTCCACTCTTC
>CBRGMJ010000160.1:0-5012 GCA_967797525.1 uncultured bacterium
CGACGCCTTTGCAAAGACCGCCGCCGCCGAAGTCGACCTGGGTGACCGCACGATCAGGATCGGCGGCATCGCGAAAGGGGCGGGGATGATCCATCCGAACATGGCGACGATGATCGCGGTGATCACGACCGACGCCGCGGTCGAGCCGGTCGTCTTGCGAACGGCGGTACGGGCGGCCGTGGGGAAAACGTTCAACTGTATCAGCGTGGACGGTGACACCTCGACGAGCGACAGCGTCTTCCTCCTCGCGAACGGTGCCTCGGGCAGCGCGCCGATGACTGCCGAAGACGACCGCTACGCCGCCTTCGTGGCCGGGCTCACGCACGTCGCGGGCCGGCTGGCGCGGCTGATCGTTGAGGATGGCGAGGGGACGACCCGATTGATCGAGGTCACGGTGCGCGGCGCCCGGTCGGACGCCGATGCGCGGTTGGCGGGGCGGACGGTCATGAGCTCGATGCTCGTGAAGACGATGTTTTACGGCGCGGAGCTCAACTGGGGGCGGATCACTGCTGCGGCGGGCCGAAGCGGCGCGGACGTAGATCCCGATCGTCTGAGCATCGCGATCGGCGATGTCTGGATCGTGCAGAACGGGGTCGGCGTCCCCGCGGTCTACGCGCAGGCCGAACCCCTGTTGCGGGAGAAAGAGGTGCGCGTCACGATCGACCTCGGGCTGGGGGACGGGGCGTTTACCGGGTGGACGAACGATCTGGGTGAGACGTACGTGAAGATCAACAGCGGGTATCTCACGTGATCACCTCACCGGCGATCGATCTGGCCACCGAGGCCCGGTTGATCGCCGCGGGGGTTCGCTATGCCGCTGCGTGGCGCGGGAAGACCGTCGTCATCAAGTACGGCGGGAGCGTACTCGATGCCGGTGCTGCGGGCACGGTGATCGAAGACCTGGTCTTGCTGAAGGGTGCAGGGGTGAATCCCGTCCTGGTACACGGTGGCGGTCCCGAGATCACCAAGATGCTCGAACGGGTAGGCAAAGAAGCGCGATTCGTCGACGGTCTGCGCGTGACGGACGCCGAGACGATGGAGATCGTCGAGATGGTGCTCGCGGGGCGCGCCAACAAGGCTGTGGTGACGATGATCGGCACGGCCGGCGGCAGCGCCGTGGGACTGTCCGGCAAAGACGCCGGCCTGCTGCGCGCCCGCAAGTTGACCGGCCCGGTCGATCTGGGTTTGGTCGGCGAGGTCACCGACGTGCACCCCGAGGTGATCCACACCATCAGTGCGACCGGACACATCCCGGTGATCGCGTCAATTGGCATCGGGCCCGAGGGTGAGAGTCTGAATTTGAACGCCGACCACGCCGCCGGCGCGCTCGCTGCGGCCGTCGGTGCGAGCAAGCTGATCATCCTGACCGACGTGCGCGGCATCATGCGGACCGACGGCGCTACCATGTCGCTGATTTCGAACTTGACCGCGGCAGAGGCGCGCCGCTTGATCGCCGACGGCACGGTGTCACGTGGGATGATCCCCAAAGTCGAGGCCTGTCTCATGGCCATCGAACAGGGCGTCCCGAGCGCGCACGTCATCGGGACCGAGGTGCCGCACGCGTTGCTTCTCGAACTGTTCACCGAAGAGGGTGTGGGCACGATGATCACCGCCGGGTCTGTGGGGTCGGCCGGCGGAGAATCGATTTCCGGAGGTGCGAGATGACGACGGCCGATGTGGTCGCCATGGCGAACCAGTACCTCTTGTCGAACTACCGGCGGGCGCCTGTGGCGTTCTCGCACGGCCAGGGGGTCTGGTTGTTCGACCTGGAGGGCCGGCGCTACCTGGATTTCATCGGCGGGATCGCCGTCAGCTCGCTTGGTCACAACCATCCCAGACTGGTGGCGGCGATCCAAACCCAGGCGGCGAAGGTGCTCCATGTCTCCAACCTGTTTCAGATCCCTGAACAGGCCGTCCTGGCGAAATGGCTGGTGGACCACTCCGTGTTCGACAAGGCCTTCTTCTGTAACAGCGGCGCGGAGGCGATCGAGGGGGTCATCAAACTGGCCCGTCGGTGGGGCCGCCGCGACGGCCGCGATCGGTACGAGATCATCGTGGCGCAGCACTCGTTTCACGGCCGCACGATTGGCGCCCTGGCGGCGACAATGCAGCCAAAGTACCAGCAGCCGTTTGCGCCGCTGGTGCCTGGGTTTGTGGGCGTACCGTTCAACGACATGGACGCGATCCCGGGTGCGACCACCGGCCGCACCGTCGCGATCATGCTCGAACCGGTCCAGGGCGAAGGCGGCATCGTGCCCGCCACACCGGCGTATTTGCAGACCGTCCGTGAGTGGTGTGACGCGCACGACCTGTTGCTGATCTTCGACGAGGTCCAGACAGGGATCGGCCGCACCGGCACGATGTTTGCGTACGAGCAGTACGGCATCGAGCCTGATGCGATCGCCCTGGCGAAGGGGCTCGGCGGGGGCGTGCCCATCGGCGCGTTGCTGATGAAAGAGCACGCGGCGGCGTTAGGCCCAGGCGATCACGGCACCACGTTTGGCGGCAACCCGCTGGCGTGCGCCGCCGCGCTGGCCGTCTTGAACACCATCGCCGAGGATCGCCTGGCCGAGAACGCGGCGACCATGGGCGAACGGTTCACTGCAGGGCTGCAGCGGCTCGTGGAGCGCGGGCTTGCCAAAGGCGTGCGCGGCCGTGGCCTGCTGGTGGCCCTCGAACTCAACGGCGAGGCGGCGCCCGTGGTCGACCGGTGCCGCGAGGCTGGGCTGCTCACCAACGCGGTCCAAGCGAACGCGCTGCGGTTTGCTCCGCCGCTGACCGTCCAGGCGGCGGAGATCGATCAAGCGCTGGCGATCGTCGAACAGGTGCTGGTGGCCCTGGGGACGCAGACGGTCTCAGTCGGTAGCACGGCACCGCATTGATGCCGCATCGTTGAATAGCCGAGAGACGCGAGAGGAGCAGAGTGATGACGGTGAAGACGGTGAAGACGGTCGCCCTTGGGTATTCCGGCGGGCTCGACACCTCGTGCGCCATTCCGTGGCTGCGCGAGACGTACGGGTGCCAGGTGCTTGCGATCATCGTGGACGTCGGGCAAGGCGAGGACCTGGATGCCGTCCGCAAGAAGGCGCTGGCCAGCGGCGCGTCGGCCGCCTTTGTGGTCGACGTCCGGCGGACGTTTGTGACCGACTACATCGTCCCGATGGTCCAAGCGGGGGCGGTGTACGAGGGCCGGTACCTGTTGGGGACCGCACTGGCGCGGCCGCTGATTGCCAAGACGCAGGTCGAAGTGGCGCTGGCCGAAGGAGCCGACGGGGTGGCTCACGGCTGCACCGGGAAGGGCAACGATCAAGTGCGTTTTGAGCTTGCCTACCAGACCCTCGCGCCGCAGCTCAAAGTCATCGCGCCCTGGCGCGAGTGGCACATCAAGGGGCGTGAGCAGGCCATCGACTATGCGAACGCGCACGGCGTGCCGGTCGCGGCGACCACGGCGAAGCCGTACAGTGTCGACCGCAACCTGTGGCACTGTAGCAGTGAGGCCGGGATTCTCGAAGACATCTGGGCCGAGCCGCCTGCCGATCTCTATCAGTACACGGCGGATCCCCAAACGGCGCCGGACGACGCCGCCTACATCGAGATCGAGTTCGAGGCGGGCGTGCCGGTGGGGCTGGGCGGCCAACGCCTCGATGCCCTGACGCTGATGGACCGGTTGAATGAGGCGGGGGCCCGGCATGGAGTCGGCCGGATCGACATGGTCGAGAATCGGCTGGTCGGGATGAAGACGCGCGGCGTCTATGAGACCCCGGGCGGCACGATCCTGACGACCGCGCACCGCGACCTCGAGACCATCACGATCGAGCGCGAGTGCGCGCACTACAAGATGCTCATCGGTCAGCGCTACGCGGAACTGATCTACTACGGTCAGTGGTTTTCTCCGCTGCGTCAAGCGTTCGACGCCTTCGTGGCCTCGACACAGCGCACGGCCACCGGGACCGTCCGGGTGAAGCTGTTCAAGGGCAGCGCGATGGCCGTCGGACGTCGGGCACCGGACTCGCTGTACAACACGGAGCTGGCGACCTTTGGCGAGGACTCGGTCTACGATCAGCGCGAGGCTCAGGGCTTCATCAACCTGTGGGGTCTTCCGACGAAGGTGTTTGCGCACGCGAACCCCCAGCTGATACGGTCGTTGCGTGAGCGGGTCAAGTAAGCCGGCCGGCAAATTCCGGATGTGGGGCGGGCGGTTCGCCGACGAGCCGGATGCCCGTGCCCTGGCGCTGCTGGTTTCGCTGCCGGTCGACCGCAGGTTGCTGCGCTGGGATCTGCTGGGGAGCCTGGGGCACGTCATTACCCTCGGCGAGGCGCGCGTAATCCCCTCACGCGCCGCCGCCGATCTGGCCGCGGAGCTCCGCCGGATGCTGCAGGAGGCGGACGCGGGTTCCCTCATCCCCGAAGAGGGGTACGAAGATATCCACTCATTCGTCGAGGCCACACTGGCCGAGCGCATGGGCGCGGTCGCGGGTTGGCTGCACACGGGACGCAGCCGAAACGATCAGGTGGTCACGGCATTTCGTCTAGCGCTCAAGGACGAGATCCGCCGCACCCTGCGCGGCGTCGCTGGGTTGCAGGAACGATTGCTCGAACGGGCGCAGGACCTGCGGGCGGTGATGGTGCCCTCGTATACGCACATGCAGCGGGCCCAGCCGGTGGTGTTGGCGCACCTATGGCTCGCGTACTTCTGGATGCTGTCGCGCGACGCGGGCCGCCTGCAGGATGCGTATCGAAGACTCGACGTGCTGCCGCTGGGGTCCGGTGCGATTGCCGGTACCGGCTTTCCCGTCGACCGCGCGCGGCAGGCCGCGTTGCTGGGCTTCGCCCAGGTGAGTGAGAACAGCGTCGACGCGACAAGCGACCGTGACTTTGCCCTGGAAGCCGTCGCGGCCGTGAGCGGGTTACTCGTGCACCTCTCACGGTGGGCCGAAGACCTGGTGTTGTGGACGACGAAGGAATTCGAGTTTGCCAGTCTGCCCGACACCATCATGACCGGCAGCAGCCTC
>CBRGMJ010000161.1:0-4986 GCA_967797525.1 uncultured bacterium
GTCCGTTGACGATGAGCATCTTGCGAAACCCGTGGTGCGCCAGGCTGCGCGTGACGTCGAGGACGTACTCGACAAAGGTCGTCCAGCGGATCGTAATCGTGCCTGGAAAGTCGATGTGATGGGGGCTGTACCCGATGCGCACGCAGGGCAGCAGCACGATTTCCTCGGAGGCTAGTTGAGCCGCCCGCTCGCAGATCGCCGATACGATCACGATGTCGGCGTCAACCGGGAGATGCGGCCCGTGATCCTCGATGGTGGCCACCGGGATCATCGCGCACTTCCCGGCGCGCACGGCGTCATTCACCTCTTCCCACGTCAGGTGCTCATACAGATACGGCAATTTCGCCACGTGCGTCTCCCCCCTCGCCCTGTAGACTTGATCATCAGTCGACGCCGAGAGATCCCGCGCTCATCCACTGACCGATCCGATCTCCAAAGACCGCACTGAGTGCTCCAACCGCGATGACGGCCGCAATGGGATGCCATGTCGTAGGTGTGCCCGCCCAGAGAATGCTGGTCCATCCCATCACCTCCGCCGCGTACAGCCCTGCCAAAAGCGCGCCCATCGTCCATGGGCGGCCACCCGTGAAGCGATTCACCACCAGCGCAGGGATCAACATGGAGCCCAACACAAGGAGTGCGAACAGCGGCGGCGGATACACGTTGGATTTCACCGCATACCCGGACAAGCCGGCGACGAGTGGCGTGGCCACGAGGTGGAAGAGTTCCTGAGCGCTCCACATGCCGACGGCTGCGACCGCAACCATCTCGAAGTCAAGTCGACCGAGCAGGCGCCGGACACATGTCAACAGCGCCGGAAGCGTCAGACTGGCCAGTCCTGCGGCCAGATAGGGAGTTTTGACGAAAAAGTAGCTCAGTCGCATGGCGTCCGGTGTGGCAACCATCAGTGCCGGAGCGAGAAGCGCGAAGTGCATGGCAGCCAGAATGCTCGCCATCAGTAGCATCGCAAGCGTTCGGGCCGCCGCATCGGACAGGACGCCACGCCGGCCTGCGGACAGCAGCGCAAGCGTCGTCCCCAGGGTCGTGGTGATGGCCCCCACCACGCCAAGAGTGTGCGGCGGGCTCCAGATCGTGCTGTCGCCGATTGTCCGATGCCAGATATCGTCAGCGACAGCCGCGATCACCATGACCACCGCGCCTATTCCCACGGGCCCGTATCCCAGGGACAGGTGGGATCTGAGCCTGGCCAGCGTCCTATGGACATCCCGGACCGCAATCGCTCCGGAAAGCGCCGCCACGGCCAGAACGCCGGCCATCGCCGCGCCCGAATAGACGAGGATGTGCGGCGGGATCCAGAACGAATCGCGTCCGACCGCGGAATGCCAGTGAATATCCCAAGCGGTCCCCAGTCCCATGGCAAAGATCGAGAACAGCAACCCCAACAGTACCAGGCGCTCCGCCCAAACCGAAGAAGACCAGGCAACCATGCCATTCGCTCGTTCCCGCATACCCTACCTCAGAAGGTTGCCCTGCGAAGAAAAAGGAAAGGCGTGGGCGAATAACCCACGTCCTGTGCACCTTAGCCTGATGAACCCCATTCGTACGCTACTTCGGTGGGATCTTCGCGTCGAGATGTCTGGATTCCTCCGCGTCCTCCGTCGAAGGCGCCCCCTCACCTTCGGGCCGTGCGGTTGAAGGGAAACCACGCTGCGAAGCCTAAGTCCTCGCCAACTCCCATGGATCTAATCATCAGACGCGCGGCAGTTGCGGGGCACGGCGGGCTGGTGGATATTGCCGTCCGCGACGGCCGGATCGCGCGCATCGCCCCACGCGTTCCCGAGACCGCCCCGCAGGAGATCGATGCCGCCGGTGGGCTCGTCACACCCTCCCTCATCGAGACGCACATCCACCTCGACGCGGCCCTCACCGTCGGCCAGCCAAGGTACAACCAGACGGGGTCGCTCTTCGAGGGCATCGAGATCTGGGGCGAGCGTATCAAGTCCCTCACCCACGACGACGTCGTCCGGCGCGCCAACCAGGCGATTACGTGGATGCTGGCCTGTGGGGTCACGCACATCCGCACCCACGTCGACGTCTGCGATCCTACGCTGACGGCGTTGCGCGCCTTGCTCGAGGTCCGCGAGGCCTGGCGCGGCACCGTCGGGATCCAACTCGTCGCCTTTCCCCAGCGGGGAATCTACTCGTTTCCCGATGGTGAGGCCCTGATGGTGAAGGCCCTTGAGATGGGGGCGGATGTCGTCGGCGGTATCCCGCACTACGAGTGGACCCGCGAGTATGGCGAGCGCGACGTGAAGACCGCCCTGCGGCTGGCCAAAGACTACGAGCGCCCGGCCGACCTGCACTGCGACGAAACCGACGACGATCAGAGCCGTTTCCTCGAACTCGTGGCCGCGGAGACCATCCGGCTTGGATTGCAGGGCAACGTCACGGCCAGCCACACCACCGCTATGCACTCGTACAACAACGCGTACGCGTACCGTTTGATCCGTTGGATGCGCCAGGCTGGTGTGCACATCATCACCAATCCCCTCGATAACGCGGTCCTGCAAGGCCGTTTCGACGGCTATCCGATCCGCCGCGGATTCACACGGGTCAAGGAGCTGCTCGCCGCCGGCATCAACGTGGCCGTCGGGCACGACTCGATCATGGACCCCTGGTATCCGCTGGGGATCGGCGATCCTATCCAGGCGTGCTTTGTGATGGTCCACTACGGCCACATGTCGGGGTACGACGAGATCAATACCCTGCTCGAGATGGTCACGACGCGCGCGGCGGCCTGTGTCGGTCTGTCCGACTACGGTCTGTCCGAGGGGCGGGCCGCGCACCTAGTGGTGTTCGACGCGCCCACACCGTTCGATGTCATCCGGCGGTTGGCGGCGCGCACCGCGGTGATCTCGCACGGCCGGCTCGTCGCCCGCACGACGCCGGCGCGTTCCGAAGTGTTGACCGGCGGTCCGGGCGAACTCGTCACGTTCCAGCGATGAGCCAACTGCGCTCGTGGACGATCTTCGCGGCCCTGGTCGTCGCCGTCTGGGAGATCATCTCGCGGGTGTACGACCAGCCCTACCTGCTCCCGGCGCCCTCGGCGATCGCGCGCGAGTTGCGAGACAACTGGCAACTCGTGCTCGGCTATGCGTCGATTACCACGCAGGAAGTCATTTTGGGTTTTGGATTTGGCTCGGCCGCAGCGCTCTTGGGGGCCATGGCGTTCATCTGGATGCCAAAGGCGCTGGAAGAGTTCCTGTTCCGCATCGTCGTGACGCTGAACAGCACGCCGTTCGTCGCGCTCGCCTCGCTGGCGGTCGTCTGGTTCGGGTTGGGGCTGCGCAGCAAGGTCATCATCTCGGCGCTCTATACCTTCTTTGCGGTCCTCTACACGACTCACAAAGAGTTCGTCTCGGTGGAGACGATCCGGGAACAGTTAATGGATATCTACAACGCCACGTGGTGGCAGCGGGTCTTCCTCTTGTTGGTCCCGTCGGCGCTGCCGATCATCTTCGTCAGCCTGAAGGGCGGCGTCATGGCGGCGGTGAACGGCGCCATCGTGGGCGAACTCTACGGTGCGTCCGAGGGTCTCGGATACATGATTCTCGACTCGCGCTATGTCGCCAACACGACGCGGGTGTTCCTGGCAGCAGTCTTCTGCACCATGATCGGCTGGCTGCTGTTGGGCGCGGTAACGGTCGGGGAACGGCTGCTGCTGCCGTGGCACGTGAGCATGCGGAAAGACGCCGGGGAGGTGTGAGCGGCACGGATGGTCTTGCCGGGCCGGTGAGTCCCACAACAGCTACTCCATAGGAGGTCAGAGTGATGCGAACCGGTATCGGGCTGGCCGTGGTCTTGGTGCTCGCGCTGGTCCTGACGGGCGCCGGACCGTTGACGGCGCAAAACATGAGCAATGTCACGATCTTTGAGGCCTGGTTCATCCACAACGAGTCGATGGGCGACCCCGTCGCCGTCGAAAAGGGTTTCTACAAGAAGATGAACCTCGACGTGAAGGTGGTCGGAGGCGGGCCCGGTCTGTCTCCGATCGAGCGGACCCTGGCCGAGGCCAAGAAAGGCGTCATCGCCTTTGGCGTCGACTACCCGTACAACGTCCTGGAAGCCCGTGAGAAGCAGAAGTTGCCGCTCGTGGTCGTCGCGCATGACTTCCAGAAGTCGGCGGTGCGCCTGATCTCCTGGAAGGAGATCAAGAGTCCTCAGGACATCCAGGGCACCGTGGCCACCTGGATCGGGTACGACAAGCAGATCAAGGCCGCGATCGGTCCCGACTGGGAGAAGAAGATCAAGATCGTCAACCAGCAGGGCGACCCGGGGACGATCGGCACGTGGCTCAAGAAAGAGTACCAGTACGCGCACGCCATGGCGTACAACGAGGTGCTGATCGCGAAGCGAATGGCGAAGGATAAGTACTTTGTCTACACGTTCCCGGACTTTGGGATCGACTGGCCGGAAAACGTGGTGTTCACGACTGAAGAGATCGTCCAGAAATATCCTCAAGTGGTGCAAGCCTACATCACGGGGCGCTACGAGGGCTACAAGTACGCGCTCGCCAACCGTCAGGAGGCCGTGCAGATCCTCCTCAAATTCAACAGCAACCTCAAGGGCAACGAGGCCCACGAGATCGAGGGCATGGACGCCATCGCCTCGATCATGGTCACCGACTCGTCCAAGAAGAACGGTTTCGGGTACGTGGACGCGGCAGGGTGGGATCGCGTCGGCAAGGACATGATGAAAGCCAAGCTGTTCATGGCGGCGCCAAACGTCCAGGCAGCGTTCTCGACCAAGTTCCCCAGCAAAGTGACGCCATAGGGTTCGCCGGACGCGAGGGGGGATGGGACGCGGCCATCCCCTCTCCCCGACCCCAACGGACGTGGCGATGACCGAGCCGATCATCCGTCTCGATCGGGTGTCGAAGGCCTATGAGGCCGCCCACATGCCGGCGCGTCTGGAAACCCAGACCGCCGGGCTCGACGTCGTCAGCCGGTTCTCCCTGGACATCAC
>CBRGMJ010000162.1:0-4949 GCA_967797525.1 uncultured bacterium
GCGGCCGTGTTGCGCGTGCTGGAAGCCCCGCCGCTGGGTGTGGCCCTGGTCGTGGAGGGCAACGGCCGGTGGTGCGCGGCCGATCCGCGCCGCGGCGCCGCATTGATCGTGCTTGAAGCCGCGTCCAACCTGGCATGCGGAGGCGCGGATCCTATCGGCGTGACCGACTGTCTCAACTTCGGCAGCCCGGAGCGCCCGGAGGTCTTCTGGACGTTCCGCGAATCTGTCGAAGGGCTCGCCGAGGCCTGCGAGGCGCTCGGCGTGCCTGTGATTGGCGGCAACGTCTCGTTCTACAACGAGGCCGAAAGCGCCGGCGGTGAGCGCGCGTCCGGTGAGCGCGCGGTGCCGCCGACGCCCGTGGTCGCGATGGTGGGTCTGCTCGACGACGTGGGCCATCACGGGCGTCCCGGCTTCGCGCGGTCGGGCGATGCGATTGTCCAGGTGGGCGGCGATCAGGTGTCGCTGAACGCCAGCCTGTACCGCGCGGTGAACCATGGCGAAGAGGGCGGCGCCCCGGTCAATCCCGATTTCGATCGGGCGCTGGCAGCGATTCGCTGCGTCCGAGAGACGGTGCGATTGAACATTCTTGAATCGGTCCACGATTGCGGCGACGGCGGGCTGGCGGTGGCAGTGGCCGAAGCCTGCATCCAGGGTGAGATCGGCGCCGAGGTCGCCCTGCCCCGGGACACCGCGGCGCGCGGATCGCTCACGGACGCGTGGTTTGGCGAGGGACCGGGCCGATTCGTCGCGTCGGTCGCGCCGTCCCGGTTGCCGGAGCTTCAAGCGCACGCGGCCGCCTGCGGCGCGACGTGCGCCGTCATCGGGACGGTCGGCGGTGACGCGCTCAGCCTGTTGTGGCGCGACGGTCAGGGTCGTGTGCAGCGTCGCGCGCTGCCGCTGGATACGCTCGCCGCCGCCTGGCGGAGCCTGGAGGTGTAGCGGATGCCACTGACCCCGATCACCGGTGACGACCTGGTGAGCGAGAGCCCTTGGAAGGAAGAATGCGGCGTGACCGGCATCTTCGACACCACGGACGCCGACGCCGCGGCCTCTGCCGCGCCGCTCGTGCACATCGCGCTCTACGCGCTGCAGCATCGCGGTCAGGAGAGCGCCGGCATCGCCGCGCTGGACGGCGACCGCATGACACGCCATCGCGGTATGGGGCTGGTCTCGCAGGTGTTCGATGCGGCGCGGTTGGGCGAACTGCCGGGCCGTATGGCCATCGGGCACGTCCGCTACGCGACGATGGGATCGGCCCGTATCGAGAACGCGCAGCCGTTCGTCGTCCCCTCACCGTGGGGGCCGGTCGCGATTGCGCACAACGGCAACCTGATCAATGCGCCGGTGCTGCGACAGGAACTCGAGGGCCAGGGTGTAGTGCTCGAGGCGACGACCGACAGCGAGATGATTGCGCACCTGATTGCCCGCGCGCCGGTCGCGACGGTGGACGAGGCGGTCGCATACTGCATGCGCCGCATCGAGGGCGCCTACACCGTGGCCGCGCTGGCGGGTGGCCGATTGTACGGCTTTAGCGACGCCAACGCCATTCGACCGCTCGTCGCGGGCCGCGGTCCGACATTTTGGGCGCTGGCATCCGAAACCTGCGCATTCGACCATATCGGGGCCGAAGCGGTGTGCGAGGTTGGACCAGGCGAGATGGTCACCCTCGACGCCGGCGGTCTGCGAATGCGCCAGGTGCTTGCCGGCGGGCGGCGGGCGCACTGCGTGTTCGAGTACATTTATTTCGCGCGGCCCGACACGGTGCTGCGGGGCCGCAACGTCCACCAGGCCCGCCGCCGGATGGGCCGGATTCTCGCGCGCGAGCACCCGGCGCACGCCGACATCGTGATCGCGGTTCCCGACTCGGGCACGTCCGCGGCCATGGGGTTTGCGGAAGAAGCCGGGCTGCCGTTTGAGGTCGGCCTGATCAAGAACCGCTATATCGGCCGGACGTTCATCCAGCCCGACCAGGCGTCGCGCGACTTTGGGGTGCGTCTCAAGCTCAATCCCAACGTGGAGGTTATTGCCGGACGCCGCGTGGTGCTGGTGGACGACTCGATCGTGCGCGGCACGACCTCGGGCCGCATCGTAAAGTTGCTGCGCCACGCCGGCGCGCGCGAGGTCCACGTCCGCATCTCATCCCCACCGATCCGTCATGCCTGCTACTACGGCATCGACACGTCCTCGCGGGGCGAACTCGTGGCCTCGCGCCTCGAGGTCGATCAGATCCGGCGGTTGCTCGATGCGGACACCCTCGGGTATCTCAGCCAGCCCGGTCTGGTCGAAGCCCTCGCGCTCCCCCGCGACACGTTATGCATGGCCTGTCTGGACGGCCGCTACCCGACGCGCGTGCCGACCGAAGAGGAAGCGGGGCGTTACGCCCTCGACGCGTTTGTCCCGACCCCGGTGGGGAGCCGCACGCCGTGAGCGCCGCGCGCAGCCTGTCCGCGGGGCTCACGTACCGCGACGCCGGCGTCGACATCGACGCCAAGACCCGGCTGTTGGATGACGTCGCATCGGCCATCGCCGCCACCCACACGGCCGACGTCGCCGCCGGCGTCGGCGCGTTCGCCGGAGCCATGCGCCTGCCGGCGACCGCCGGCATCATCGCCGCGACGACCGACGGGGTGGGCACCAAGTCGCTGCTCGCAAGGCGGCTCCACCGCGACGAGGTGATCGGCGCCGACATCGTGGCGCACTGCGCGAACGATCTGGCGGCTCAGGGCGCCCGGCCGGTCGCGTTTCTCGACTACATTGCCATGGGCCGATTGGAACCACTCGTGGTGGCGACCCTCATCCGCGCCATGGCGCGCGCGTGCAGCGATGTTGGCGCGGTGCTGCTGGGCGGCGAGACGGCCGAGATGCCCGATGTCTACCTCGACGGCGCATACGACGTTGTCGGCACGATGATCGGGACCACACCCGCGGAAGGTCTGATCACCGGCGCGGGGATCGCCTCCGGCCACCGCCTGATCGGGCTCGCGTCGACCGGGCCGCACACGAACGGCTATTCACTGGTCCGGCGCGTGACCGATGGGCTGCCGCTCGACGTGCTGCGGCAACACGACGCGGAGCTCGGCGCGACGCCGGCCGACGCGCTGTTGGCGCCTCACCGGTGCTACGCGCCGGTCGTGCTCTCGCTGCTGTCGAGCGTCCGCGTGCGCGGCATCGCGCACATCACCGGCGGCGGGTTGGTCGACAACCTGACCCGCATCCTCCCGGATGACTGCCAGGCGCGCATCGACTCGTCATGGCCGCGGCCACCGGTGTTTGGCTGGCTGCAGCGGCTCGGCCGCATCCCTGAGGCCGACATGCTGGCGACGTTCAATCTGGGTATCGGTATGGTCGTGGTCGTGAGTACGCGAGATGTGGACGCGACGATCGAGCACTTTGCGGCATCCAACATTCCCGCGTGCGACATCGGCGGGATCGTCGAGGGGCCAAGGGGGGTGATCGTCCGGTGACGCGCGTCGCCGTCTTCGCGTCCGGGAACGGCAGCACCCTTCAGGCGATCCTCGACGCGTTCCGCCCGCCAGCGGACGCCAACCTGATTGCCACTGCGCCCGCAACCGTCGCGTTAGTCGTTTCGAACAATAGTGCGGCCTACGCGCTCGAACGCGCGCGGCTGGCGGGCGTGACCGCGATCGCCGTCGATCATCGCGGCAGGTCGCGTGAAGCCTTCGAAGCCGATCTCGCCGCTGCCGTTGACGCCCACCGGATCGACCTGATCTGTCTGGCCGGGTTCATGCGCATCCTGACGCCCGCATTTGTGAACCGCTTCCCCGGACGCATCCTGAACACGCACCCGGCCCTGCTGCCGGCTTTCGGCGGCAAGGGGATGTACGGCGAGCATGTCCACCGCGCGGTGCTCGACGCAGGCGTGGCGGTGACCGGGTGCACCGTGCACGTCGTGGATGAAGTCACGGACGGTGGCCCGATCGTGGGTCAGGCCGCGGTGCCTGTGCTGGAGGGCGACACACCCGAGACGCTGGCTGCGCGCGTGCAGATGGCGGAACGCCGGCTCTACCCCGAGATCATCCGCTGGTGGGCGGCGGGGCGCGTCGAACTCGACGGTCGGCATGTCGTTCTGCATCCGTCCCTACCCGCGCCGCACACAGCCGGCGCGACCACCCGATCCCCCGAAACCGTTCAGACGTAGGAGGACATCATGCGGCCCATTCGCCGCGCGTTGTTGAGCGCATACGACAAGACCGGTCTTGTGGCGTTGGGCCAGGCGCTGCACGGTCATGGCGCCGAGCTGATCTCGACCGGCGGCACGGCGGCGCTGCTGCGGGACGCCGGTCTGTCCGTGCGCCCGCTCGAAAGCGTCACGGGGTTCCCGGAGATGCTGGGCGGCCGGGTCAAGACGCTGCACCCGGCGGTACACGCGGGGCTGCTGGCCCGCGACGAGCCCTCAGACCACGCCGAGCTGAAACGCCACGCGATCAACGCGATCGATCTTGTGGCGGTCACCTTGTATCCGTTTGAAGACACCGTGGCCGCCGGGGCGCCGATGAGCGTGGCGGTCGAGCAGATCGATATCGGCGGCGTGACATTGCTGCGCGCAGCGGCCAAGAACTGGGCGCGCGTCACCGTGCTGTGCGATCCGCGCCAATACGACGAGGTGATCGCCGCGATCGGCTCGGGTGGAGTGACCGACGACCGGCGGCGGCGGCTGGCGGCCGAGGCGTTCGCACGCACCGCGTCATACGACGCCGCGATTGCCGGCTACTTCCAACAGGCGGCGGGACAGACACCCTTTCCCGATCGGCTCACGCTCACGTTCCGCAGACAGGCCGAGCTGCGCTACGGCGAAAACCCGCACCAACGGGCGGCGCTGTACGCGTCACGCCCGCGCCCGGCCGGCGAGGTGCTCTCGGCGCAGGTGCTGGGCGGCCGGACGCTCTCCTACAACAACATCGCCGATCTCGAGGCAGCCTGGGGTCTGG
>CBRGMJ010000163.1:0-4938 GCA_967797525.1 uncultured bacterium
GGCCGGATGTCGCTCGACTTGATCCCCGTTGCAGTGCGCAATGTGATTCGTTGTGAGCGGGATCGACGCAGCCTGACCTGGGTGGAGATCGCTCGCACGACTGGGCTAGGTATCCGCGAGATTCAGGCGCGCAGCAGCGTCAAAACGGGGTTCCGTCGCTGGGTGATCGCCAAACTGGGGCGCCATTTCCAATCTCAGGAGCTCCTCCGGCTGGCGACGTCCGACATCTACTGGGATTGCATAACAGCCATTGAGCGCCTTGGTATGAAGGAAACGTACGACCTCCACGTTGAGGGAGAGCACAACTTTCTAGCCAATGACCTCATCGTCCACAACTCACACGCCGCGAGTTTTGCCCTCGTCGCGTTCGCCTCGGCGTATCTCAAGTGTCACTACCACGCCGAGTTCACCTGCGGGCTGTTGAACGCCCAGCCCATGGGATTTTACGCGCCATCCACGATCGTCGAGGACGCGAAGCGGCACGGCGTCGAGGTGAGGGCCATCGACGTGCAGCACAGTGCGTGGGACTGCACGCTCGAAGAACGGCGCGATGACCCATGGAGATTTGCGATTCGCATGGGGCTGCGGTACGTAAAGAGCCTCGGCGAAGAAGACGGCAAACGTATCACGTCTGCCCGCGCTGAGGCCCCGTTCGTTTCACTCGATGACTTCGCCCGCCGGACCGGTCTGGATGCCGGCGCGCTGGTCGCCCTGGCGAGAACCGGCGCCTTTGAAGGTCTTGGTGTGGACCGGCGGGAGGCGCTGTGGCAGGTACGCGCGCTGGCCAAACGGCACAACATCGCATTGCCGGTTGAAGTGGTAGAAGCTGCGCCATCGTTTGACGGGCTCGGCGCGCTGGAAGTGATCACGTGGGACTACGACGCTGCGTCGCACAGCGTCCGCGGGCATCCGCTCGAGCCTTTGCGCGACCAACTCAACGTCCAGGGCTTGCCCGACGCGCAAACGGTCGCGGGGATGATTGACGGTGAGACCGTGCGCTATGCGGGTCTGGTGATCTGCCGGCAGACGCCGGGCACCGCGTCCGGGGTGACGTTTATGACGCTCGAAGACGAGACGGGGTTCGTGAACCTGGTGGTCTGGCCGAAGATCTTCGACCAGAACGCGCGACTGGCGAAGTCAGTATCGCTTCTGGGGGTGACAGGACGGTTGCAGAAGCAGCAGGGTGTGGTGCACATCGTTGTGCAAAAGATGTGGAAGCCTGAACTGAACACCCGGCTCCCGGCGGTGCCGAGCCGAGATTTTCGGTGATGTTACCCGGTCATGCTACCCAGTCATGCGACCCGGGCCTTCCGATCCCCGACGGCGCGCACCACCTGTCGAAATCCGGCAATCCTGGCGACGACGAGCAGCAGCAGGAGGGACCCGGCGATCATGGTGGTGGAAACCGCGGCCACGACGGGATCGATGTCTGAGACGAGTAACTGGAACAACCGCATTGGCAGCGTCTCCTGGCGTTGCCCGGCAACGAAGATCGAGAGGGCCAGGTTGTCGAACGACTCGATGAAGGCGAACCCTGCGCCGACGGCCAGCCCGGGGGCGAGCAGTGGGAGCGTCACATACCGCAGCGTCTGCCAGGCGCTGGCCCCGAGGTTGGCGGCCGCTTCCTCTACGACCGCATCCACCTGGACCAGCGCGGCCGCGCACGTCCGCGCGACGTAGGGAAACGTGATCAGCACGTGGCTCAATACCAGCGTGGCGAGTGACAGCCGTACGCCCATGAACCCGAAGAAGAACAGCAGCGCGATGCCCAGTACAATCGAGGGCAGCATCAGGGGCGCGAGTGTGAAGGTCAGCAGGGCGTCACGGCCGCGAAAGCGCCCCCGGACCAGCGGAAAGGCGGCCAGCAGCCCCAGAACAACTGCGCCCAGCGTCGCCAGGACGGCGACGACCAGACTCATACGCGCGGCGCGCAGAATCTCGGCGCTGGCCAGCAACCGCTCGTACCAGCGCAGTGAGAAACCGGCGGGCGGGAAACTCAGGTAGGCCGTGCTCGTGAATGACGCCATGACGACAACGATCGTGGGCAGGAACAGCAGCGTGCCGGTTATCGCGGCGACCGCGGCCAGGACGGCGCCGGTCAGCCAGTCGGCGAGCAGCTGCAGCCGATCGATTTTCACGGCCGAGGCCTCAGCGGTCGGCCCACGCCAGGCCCACGCGCCGGGCAAGCATCGAGTAGGCCCACACTACTACCAGCGAGGTCCCCAGCAGGACGAACGAGATCGCCGACAGGACGCCCCAGTCCAGCGACTGCTGGGTCTGCTGGTAGATCAGGGTCGGGAGGATGATGAAGTTTCCACCGCCCACCAGCGCCGGCGTAGTGAACGATGCAAACGCCAGCACGAAGACGAGCACCGAACCGGCCAGGATGCCCGGCAGGCTGAGCGGCAGCACGACGTGGCGCACCGCTTGGGCGCGCGACGCGCCTAGGCCCAGTGCCGCATCGTATAGTGAGGGGTTCTGCCGCGCCAGCACGCTGACGATCGGCAGCACCATGAACGGCAGCATCACCTGCGCCAGCGCGATCACCACCCCTTGCATGGTAAACAGCAGGCGCAGCGGGGTATCGATCAGTCCCAGACTCAACAACAGATCATTGAGCAGGCCGCGGCGGCCCAATATCACCAGCCAGCCGTAGGAGCGCACAACGGTCCCCGTGAGGATTGGCGAGATCACGAGCACCAGCAGAACCGTTTGCCATGGCGCCCGCACCCTGGTGAAGACATAGGCGAATGGGAAGCCCAGCACCAAGCAGGCGAGCGTGACCACGGCGGCCATGCCGAGGGTACGCAGCGTCACGTGCTGGTAGAAAGGATCGGTCACGTAGCGCAGATACGGGGCCAGGTCCGGCCGCTCCCAGACGATCGTGGCCCCACGGACCGGGAAGATCCCGATGGCCGCCAGGAACATCAGTGGCAGCACGAACAAGCCGATCAGAAAGACCAGCGCCGGCGCGATCAGCGCGGGAGACCGTCCCAGCACGTCAGCGGTCGACGCCGGGTCTCAGCGACCGAACTCCCGGTTGAAGCGATCAGTCCAGGTCTGCCGGCTCCGGTTGATGGTCGTCCAGTCCAACGACAGCAGCTGCTCGACCTCTTCCGGGCGCGTGGGCAGATAGCGGCGCATCGCCGACGGCAAGTTGACGCCGCTGTTCGTCGGACCGAAGAAGTACGGCGTGACGGCCGCTTTCAACTGATAGTCTTTGCTGATCGCATCGTTAACGAAGGAGGCGGCCAGCGCACGTTGGCTCGTGTTGGTTACGACGTTCATGACGGACATGATCACGATGGCACCCTCCTTGGGCACGACCCAGTCGACCGGCAGGCCCCTTTCACGCAGCGTAAGAATCGTGTTGTTCCACAGCGGGGCGATGGCTACCTCATCGCGCTCGAAGAGCGCGGCGAGGGCGCCGGGCCGTGGGGCGACCGCTGAGACGCTGCCCATCAGGGTCTTGAAGGCCGCGAAGCCAGGCTCGATGTTGGCCTCACCACCTCCTCCGAGCCGGGCGAGCATGACCAGAAAGGCCACGCCGAGCGAACTGTTCAGGTTCACGACGCCAACCTGTCCTTTGAACTCCGGCTTGAGCAGGTCACGCCAGGATGTTGGGGGCGTGCGCACCTTGCGGGTGTTGTACGCTAGTCCCACAACCGAGTATGCCTGTGGGACGCCGTAGCCTACGGTGACCTTCCGGTAGGCCGGGTACACCTGGGCGAGGTTGGGCACGGCCTTCTCGTCCACACGCTGGACGATGTTGTCGGCGACAGCCTGCAGGTGCGGCCCCTCGTCGAGCACGATGACGTCAAACGGCGGGCTGGCCGGCGACGCCTTGATCTTGGCGATGACTTCCAGCGACAGCGACGGCACCAGGGTAACGCGCGCGCCCGTGCGACGCTCGAAGGGGTCGGCCAGGAACCAGCGGAATGGCTCGTCGAGTTGTCCTCCGTAGGAGGACATGACCACCTCGGGCACCGCTGCGGCTCGCAGCGACGAGGTCCCAAGAACCGGCGCCGCCATCACGAACGCCAGCACGACCAGCACGAACCGTCTCATGCCTGCACCTCCTCGATGTTTACTGCACATGCTCCACTACCCAGCGCTCGCGCCGGTCGCGCTCGGGCGCGGCGGCGCGCTTCAGGCCATCTAGACTAAAGTCCTCAATGGCGAACGATGCGGCGACGGTCCCGCACACGGCGGCACCGAGGACGCCGCGGCCCTGGACAAGACCAGCCAGGAAGCCACCGCAGAACGCGTCACCGGCTCCAGTGGGATCCTTCACCTGGACAGGCGCCGCGGGTACCGCGTACCGGCGATTCGCCGCCCGGTCATAGACGAGGGCCCCGCGCTGGCCTAACTTGATCGCCGTGGCCACCGCAGACAACGGATAGAGGCGGTCCAGGGCCTCCTCGGCGCTCAGATCTGGAAACCTCGCCCGCACTTCTTCGCGGCTCGGTAAGAAGGCGGCCACCCGCCCGAGGAGCGACCGCAGGTCGTCGTCGGTCAGCTCAGCCATCACATGCGGATAGGGATCGAGGGTCAGCATGCCCAGGCCCGACAGCGCCGCGGCAAGTGCGCGCTGTGCATCGCCCCGGATCGGCGCCAGGTGCGCGCCGCGAGCGGCGAGGTAGTCCGGCGGCATGTGCTCCGGCTGTAGGCGTAGGCGCCGGATCGGCTCTCCCGTGTCGGGCGGAAGATGCGGGACTATTGCGCCCGAGCCCTCACCCGTCCAGACACGCTGCGTGCGCTCGCCATCGCGGTCATAGAAGAACTCCGCCATCGAAGCCGGCACGTCCACCTGTACCAGGCCCTGTGTGTCGATCTCCAGCGCCTCCAGGGTCTCCGACCATCCGTCCGGCAGCCCGGTGCCCCGCCACGCCACGACTCCGGGCCGCAGACCCCACACACGAGCGCCCGCCGCCGCGT